>NZ_CAWUDP010000067.1:0-59689 GCF_963920835.1 Scytonema sp. PCC 10023 | reverse complement strand
ATTTTGAACCCAAAAACTATGGTTGACACCGTTTAACTACGTTTCGGGACTACACGAAACCTCCCTCCGCTCTTTAGCAGCAGCAAACCCTTGATGCCTGCATTCGTCCATCGAGGTGGACTTTGCTTGTTTCGTAGCGAATTATATTCGCCAATAACTTTTCAAACATCCTTTTAACTTGATAGCCTGTTAATATCAGTTCTTTTTCTGATCGCAACATAACCAGGACTTGAGCAACACGATGTTGTGATTGCGTGGCTGCTAAGTCGGAGCTTTGGAGCTTAGGCATCACGCGTAGCCTGCCCGTTGGGCATAAGGCGGGAGTATCAATTACTGATTTGTTAGCAACGGCAACAGAAGCGTCACAAAATAGTAAACCAAAGGAGCAGTAAAAATATAGCTATCCGTACGATCCAAGATACCTCCGTGACCGGGGATTAATTGCCCTGAATCCTTTACCCCTGCATCGCGCTTAAGCATAGATTCGGTAAGATCGCCCAAAAGGCCAGCAATGCCAATGAGCAAACCTAGTGCGATACCAGTAAACGGGAATCTAGGCAAATGGAGGTAATAGGCTGCAACCACAGCTACGAAGACGCTGGCTGCAACACCAAAAACAGCTCCTTCGACTGTTTTTTTCGGACTAATCTCCGACAAAGGAGTTTTCCCAAAGAATTTACCAATGATATAAGCACCAATGTCAGTTGCCCAAATACAAACGAAGGTGAGTGCTGTTGCTGTCAAACCTTGGGGAAGAGAACCAAAGTCTCGGTTTTGAATATTTGTCCAAAGTGTGGACAGGTAATCACTGATAGGTAGATTGGTGATGGCTGTACCATCAAGCGATCGCAACCGCACCCAGTAACTTGGCAGGTACCCAGTGTAAAATAGGCCCAAAATGGAAGCGGCAATATCCGCTATTGTTGCCATTTTTGGCTGAAACAGCAGGTAAAAACAAATAAAAGTGCCAGCCAGTGGCGTTACGGCATCAGCTAAGTTGCCATTCAAAGTACAAATGACCAGCAAGATTTGGCTAACAAACATGGTGGTTTTAGCAGCAGGAGCCATACCTTTTGCTCGCACCAAATCAAAATATTCTAGTTGACCTAGAAAGACGATAACCGCAAACAAAATAGTAAAGTACCATCCACCCAAAAGGGTCGCAGTCAAAGCAAGGGCTATTGCAACAATTCCACTAAAAATCCGAGACCAAGGCATGGGCAAAAGAGTGAAAAATGAAGAATGAAGAATGAAGAATGAAGAATGAAGAATGAAGAAATTGCATCTTCTTTCTTGCTTCTTCTTTCTTCGTACTTTGATTTCTAGTCTAGTTTCTCACCACTGAGGATAAAAATGGGGTTGACAGCAGTAAAACTCTGAGAAGAACCTCGCGTCTCCAAGCGATTCACAGCCGACTGGATGACTTCAATATTTCTAGCTTGCAACTGGGCAAAGCTTTGAGAAATAGCATACAGACCTTCTAGATTAGCAGTTGTGGCGACAACTCGACCTGAGGGGAGCAAGTAACGCCACACGGCTTTCATAATTTCTTGGACGGAACGTCCTCCTTCAATACAAACGCGATCAGGAGCAACCTTTAGGTGTTGTAAACACTCAGGCGCGCTTCCTTCAATGACTTCGACATTGTTCACTTCAAAGCGATCGCAGTTGCGCCGAATCAAGTTGGCGACCTCTTCATCCCGTTCTACAGCGATGATTTGCCCACCTGGAGATAGCAACCCCGCTTCTACTGCAATCGTTCCCGTCCCTGCGCCAATGTCCCATAACACGGTATCAGGTAAAAGGCGCAGTTGCGCAAGTAACAGCAGTCTAATTTCTCGCTTGCTTAGGGGAATTCCTGGCAAGCGCTCGAACAAATCATCTGGAATACCAGGAGTAATATAAGGCCAAAGTTGGGAGGGCATAAGCAATTCACGCATTCAAAATCGCAAAGCGTCATAGTGAGCCGTAGCCTTGAGCGAAGCGAAGCAAAAGCGCCAAATTGGAAAAACAAGGGCTGACGCCGTCTTGCGAAGAGAAAAACTAGCAAAGCTGAGGTGTTGATCGTCAAGCCCCCTCGTTTACGCGTGGTAAATACGCTCGTGCTGTTTTTCGCTCGCCGGAACCTCGTGACAAGGATGAACAGTACCCTTTTTTCCCACAGAGAATGTGGAACGGCAAAGAACCGTACAATTATGTTAAAAATATATATTTGCCTAGCTTAGGAAAATACAATGAAGAAACAGGTTTTCAATTTTTAGCCATAAGTAATCCTAATGAATGGTCAAGTATTAGGCGATCGCTACGAAGTACAGCAGCAATTGGGTAAAAAAGCTGGGCGACAGACGCTTCTGGCTCGTGATCTCCTGACAAATGAATTCGTGGTTGTCAAGTTACTCTGTTTTAGCAGTGATTTTGAGTGGGATGATCTCAAGCTATTTGAGCGAGAAGCCGAAACTTTAAAAAAAATAGCACATCCATCTATTCCTCGCTATTTAGATTATTTTGAGGTAACTTCATCAAATATAAAAGGCTTTGCTTTAGTACAGACTTATATAAGCGCACAAACGTTGGAGCAATACATAAAAGCTGGGCGTACTTTTACTGAAGCAGAAGTCAAACAAATAGCTAAAGCACTTTTAAAAATTCTCATTTACTTACATGAGCAAAAACCGCCGACAATCCATCGTGATATTAAGCCTAGCAATATTTTGCTAACCAACCGCTCTGGCAATAATGTAGGTCAAATATACTTGGTGGATTTTGGCTCGGTGCAGACTGTGGCTGCAGGTGAAGTTGGGACAATAACTGTAGTCGGAACTTATGGGTATATGCCACCAGAGCAATTTGGTGGACGCACAGTTCCGGCGTCTGACCTTTACAGCTTGGGTGCAACTTTAATTTACTTAGTCACAGGGACGCAACCTGCTGATTTACCCCAAAAGAACTTCCGGATTGACTTTGAGCAAGCTGCAATTCTCAGTCCCGCCTTGAGTGAGTGGTTGAAGTGGATGAGCGAACCCAGTTTAGAGCGACGGTTGGGTTCTGCGCGTGAAGCGCTAGCAGCTTTAGAGCATCCACTGTTACAACAACCACATCCAGAAGAAATGGACTATCTAGACTGGATTAGAGCGACTTGGTATTGGGATGGAAACGATTGGATAAGCAAAACCCAAGAGCAGTCAAGACAACTTGTCTTTTCAAAGCTCAACAAAAATCAGTCTGGGCGTAGTTTAACCATCAGAATGACTCAACCAGCTGGTAGCAAAATCAAACTTAAGAAAGATGAAAATTCTTTAGATATTCTGATTCCACCAACTGGTTTTCAACCGTCGATGACGTTCATGGTTTTGTTTGCGATCGCCTGGAATTCTTTTATTCTTTTTTGGACAGTTAACGCGATCGCTGCACCTTTTCCAGCAAACATACCTTTTGCTTTGTTCTCACTTCCGTTTTGGGGTGCTGGTTTTCAGATGTTATCTGCGATTCTATTTCCTTTATTCAGACGGACACGACTTCGTTTAAATCGGGAAAAAATTACCTTTATTTGGGAATTGTTGGGATTAAAATTCAATCGTGTTGCTTCAGCACGAATACAGGATATCACTAAGTTGGTGTACTCGCCGAAAACGTTTACAACAGACTCTGAAGGCAACAGATTTGAAATTTCCCCTCAACTGATCATTTGGGCTGGAGTGCACAAGTATCAGCTTGGCGGTGGTTATGGTCCAATTAAGTCTGAACCGGAAATTGAATGGCTTGCTCATGAATTAAGCGATTGGTTGGGTCTATCACTGACACAGGAATGAAAATAGCACCCCGTGCAGAGGAGAAGGAGATTTTCATCGGTTATGGTGTACCTACTTGATGATGGCTACTTTCTTATTAAAGGTTTAAAAAATGTTTAATAATGTAAAATTTAATTACAATGTTGTAAAAAACAAGTTTGGTTCTGATAAATCGAGCTATGAGCCAATCTGAAGTCACCCCTACCCAAATTACAAATCTCATTCAGCACGAACCAATTGAATTTTCCATCTCGATCCAGCCTCATGGCTTACTAATGGCGCTCAATCCCCAGTTAGTCATCTTGCAAGTGAGCAACAATACTGAGGACTTATTGGGCAAAAAGCCAAACGATTTACTCGGTCAACCCCTTAGCGATTTGCTTAACTCAGAACAAGTCAAGGCTATTGAGCAATGCTGGCAACAAGAAAGAGGTCGTGTCAATTCCTTTAAGCTGTCTATCCAGACTTCAAAAGGTAAGCAATACTTTGACGGTATAGCTCATCGTACAGAAAGTACTCTGATTCTTGAGCTAGAACCAACTGACTCTGTCAACGAAATCAGCTTTTTGAGCTTCCATGCTTTGGCGGGTGAGGCGATCGCCAAAATGCGAAAAACATCAAACCTCACAGATTTTTTGCAACTTGTTGCATCCGAAGTACAAAAAATTACAGGCTTTGACAGAGTGATGGTCTATGAATTTGACCATGTGGGAGCGGGTTCCGTAGTTGCCGAAGTCAAACGTCATGATTTATCACCTTATTTAGGGCTGCACTATCCCGCTACGGATCTCCCTGAGCAAGTTAGGGAGTTATACAAGCGTAATTTGCTACGATTCATTCCCAATTTGAATGCCCAACCTGTCGAACTCGTTTCAGTTGAAAATTCCGAAACGCATTCTAGACCTGTTGACTTAAGCTTTTGCGTCCTCAGGAGCGCTCACCCCTGCTGTGTTGAATACCATCAAAACATGGATGTAGCAGCCATGCTGGTGATAGCACTCATTAAAGAGCAAAAGCTTTGGGGATTAATTTCCTGCCATCATCAAACACATAAGCATATTCCTTACGAAGTGCGCAAAATTTGCGAATTTTTGGGGCAGATTGTGTCGCGAGAACTAGAACACAAAGTCAATCAGTCGCAATTGGACTATAGGGTAAGGCTTCAGTCGCTACAGTCTGATTTTATAGAGTCGATTTCCCAAGCAGACAATTTTCGAGAAGCGCTTGTCAATCCCCAGCCTAGCTTGCTAGATGTTGTCGATGCTCAAGGAGCAGCAGTTTATCTGGATGATGAGATTACGCTTTTGGGAGCAACACCAAATATTGAGCAGGTTCGTCTTCTGATTGATTGGGCAGATGCTTCAAACGGGGACAATTTATTTTCCACTGATTCTCTGCCCAAGCTTTACCCAGAAGCTGTTGCTTTCAAAAATACGGCAAGTGGTTTGCTGCTTTTGCGAATTTCTAAAGTTCGGCGTTATTACATCCTCTGGTTTCGTCCCGAAGTCATCCAAACGGTAAGCTGGGCAGGTAACCCAGATGAATCGATTCAGGTTGATGCCAATGGTAATGTTAAACTTTGCCCGCGAGCATCGTTTGAACGTTGGCAACAAACGGTTCGATTGACTTCGCTGCCTTGGAAACCGTGTGAAATCGACAGCGCTCTTGCTCTTCGGAATGCGATCGTCGGCATTGTACTTTCTAAGGCAGATGAGTTAGCCAGAATGAATCTGGAGTTAGAGCGCAGCAACCGCGAGCTCGCTTCCTTTGCCTTCGCTGCTTCCCACGATTTAAAGGAACCTTTGCGCGGCATCCACAACTACTCAACTGTGCTGCTGGAAGACTACGCCCAACTGCTGGATGAGGATGGAATTGAGTACTTACAGACAGTGGTTTCCTTGTCTCAACGGATGGAAACTCTGATCAATTCCCTGCTGCGACTCTCCCAGTTAGGGCAAGCGAAACTGCAGCTACAAGCAACTGACCTCAACGAATTACTTGATCAAGTGATTCATCTTTTACGTGCCAGTCGTCCGCAAGGTCAGTTCAATATTCGCATACCCAGACCTTTGCCTACAATTGAATGTGACCCAGTTCTCGTTAGCGAAGTGTTTAGTAACCTGATTATCAATGCTTTAAAATACAATGACAAGCCAGAAAAATGCGTTGAAATTGGTTACTTGAATGCTGAAGAGCAAGGGGAAACCTCAGTACCCTTTGTCTTTTATATACGAGATAACGGCATTGGTATTCCAGAACATCACCACGAGAGTATTTTCCGACTCTTCAAGCGGCTACACTCTCAGGAAAAGTATGGTGGAGGTGCCGGTGCGGGGCTTGCCATTTCTAAGAAGATTGTTGAGCGTCACGGTGGTCGTATCTGGGTTGAGTCGGTCGTGGATGTTGGCTCAACGTTTTATTTTACGCTCGAATAGTTTAAAATGTTTTTAAAAGAAGTGTATTTTTATTACATTCTTTGAAGACAACAAATGATAAAAAAACTCAATGAACCACTGCTGGTTGTTGAGGACAGCAATGAGGATTTTAGGATGCTGCAACGCCTGATGCGGCGGATGGCTGTCCAAAACCCTATATATCGCTGTACTAACGGGGATGAGGTTTTAGAGTTTCTCTATCAAGAGGGGAATTATCAAGACCCTAATAGAGCACCACGACCTTCTGTTATTCTGCTAGATCTGAATTTACCAGGTATTGATGGTCGTGACATCTTGGAACGGCTGAAGCAAGATAGCAGCCTTAGGAAAATCCCCATTATTGTTTTCACCACATCATCTAACCCAAAGGATATTGAACTCTGCTACCAAAAAGGCGCAAATGGCTATCTCATAAAGCCAATAAATGCTCAAGAGTTGCAAAAGACAATTCAGGCATTTGTAAATTATTGGTTAGAGGCAAATACTCCCCCCATGCTGGTTCATGACTCATTAGAAAGCTAAGACGAACACTGCCTATTTTAAATTTATTTAGATTTAAATTAAATTTTGTTAAAAATTATATGATATGTGAGAAGCTTGTTGAAGGAGTAAAATAACTCTTCCTTATCGTTCTATGCCAGAAACCAGGACGTTACTCATCATTGATGATTGTCCAGAGGATCGGAGAATCTATCGTCGATATCTTTTGAAAGATCCTCACCAGTCCTACCAAATTTTGGAAGCAGACTCGGCGAAGGACGGGCTTGCTTTGTTCCAGGAAATACTGTGCGATGTGATTTTACTCGATTTTTCCCTACCTGATATGACTGGGCTAGAAATCCTCGATCAGCTCAAGCAGGAGACATTTGAGGTTCCCGCGCCCGTGATTATGCTGACAGGGCAAGGTGATGAAAATCTCGCCGTACAAGCTATGAAAAAGGGTGCCCAAGATTACCTGAGCAAGCAACGTCTCAAAGCAGATGTGCTACAATTAGCAGTCCGCAACGTGATTCAGCACGCGCACTTACAAAGTGTGCTTAGCCAAACAAGGGAAAGACAACGTCTGATTATTCAACAGGCAGAACTGCTTGCCCAAACACAAGCAGCTCTTATGAGAGAACAGAAACTTAACGCATTTAAATCCCAAATTATCACAACGGTTTCTTACGAGTATCGAACGCCGTTAGCTTCTATTCTTGCTGCAGCATCAACTTTAAAGCAGCATGGCGATAGGCTGGATGAATCGAAACACCAGAGGTTGCTGCAAATTATTGAACAGAAAGCCCGCCAGATGGGGAAATTGGTCGATGATTTGCTTGTGTTTTATCAATTTGACTTGAATAAAGCGCAATTTAAGCCCCAGCCGCTTGATTTGTGCCACTTTTTTTCTGATTTGATAGAAGAGCAGCGAGAAAAATTGAGTTCTCGCCATGAATTGATTTATAAGATGACTGGAAATCACAAGGACTTCTGGGGCGATGGTTTACTTTTGCGGCAAATCTTTGTGAACTTAATGTCCAATGCGATTAAGTACTCGCCAGATGGAGGCAAGATAGAGTTTCACCTGATTGGGAATGACTCACAAGTTATCTTTTCCGTCAAAGATCAGGGAATTGGTATACCAATAGACGATCAAGACAACTTGTTTCAAGCTTTCAGTCGTGGAAGTAACGTTGATACAATCCCTGGAACTGGATTGGGACTAGCCATTGCTAACGCTTGTGTAGAGTTACATGGCGGCGATATTGCCTTAGAAAGTCAGGAGGGAAAAGGAACTAAGGTAACAGTGACTTTACCAAAGCGACTTTTGATTTAAAGAAGGTTTATAGATAAACGGTTCTTATCGGTGTTGGTAGCTTGGATCACAAATAAGCTTAGCAATTACAGCACATTGCAAGTAAATGAAGTACAACGTTGTTATCTACAAATCAGACAGAGAGCAAATTTTACTGCTGACTTCTGACTCCGTTCGGCAGAGCTCACGGCGAAGCCTGAGTTCTGAGTTCTGCTGTATCACTGTTTGAATTTTGCTAATATTTCTTAGAGCTTATTTCTATAGCTCGCCTAAAAGCGTTTTGCCTCCAGGCAAATTCGTTAACCGCTACGCAATCTGTTGCTGGAACTAAAAACGCCTATCATTTTACTTGGCGTTGGCTTTTACTCCGTTCAACCCAACCGACATTCTTTTTTTGAATGTCTTGTTTGATCAATTCAAGGTCAGTATAAGAGTCAGCAACCTTAATCAGACTTTCATTGGTCATTGAACTTAAACCAACAACTTCCACTTGAACTCCTTGGTAGCTGATAGCATTAACCGCATAGCTCAGATCGCCATCTCCACTCAACAAAACCAAAGTATCGCAGTACCTTGCAAGTGTGATCATATCGACGGCAATTTCTACATCCAAATCCGCTTTCTTGGAGCCATTTGGCAGTTCAATGAGTTCTTTGGTCACCACACGATAGCCATTGCGACGCATCCAGAGGAGAAAGCCTTGCTGTTTTTCATTTGTAGAATCAACACCTGTGTAGAAGTAAGCCCTAAGCAGTTGACGCTCGTTTGTGAGATAGCGTAACAGTTTTGTGTAATCAATTTCAATATTGAGGTGCATCGCTGCGTAAAACAAGTTTGCGCCATCAATAAAAATGGCAACACGTTGGTGTCGCTTCTTCTTTGGTAAATCGTTCCAAAGACAAGGTCCTAAGGTATTATCATTTTCAATATCTGGTTGCTCAAAAACGGAAAGTTGTGGCACATTCAACGGTGGCTCAGGCTCCAACTTTAAGCGTCGTTGGTTGTTATGCTGAGGTCGTGGAAGTAATTCCATGGAAATACGACTCCGAGCGTGATTTTTATCAAAAAAAGTGGTAAATATCATTCGACTTCAAACAAACAGATTGAAAAAGCCAAATATTAATATTTTCTTTATTTCTTACAATCTTTGTCTTGCGAGTTTTCGTGAAATATACAAATCTTGAGAATTTGTAATTTTTCTTATAATTATACGAGATATTCTGCTGCAGTAACCAAAAAAACCCAAATTTTGGCTCGAAGTCTGTGAGATTGGTGGTAGCCTGAGCACATATGTCTATAGTGAATGAAGGTCTGTTGCTTGGTTACGTAGATAGGAGAAACTTATGTTTGGATTGGGATGGCCAGAAGTCGGTATAATTGCGCTGGTCGCTGTGATCATTTTTGGACCAAAAAAAATTCCAGAATTAGGCAGCGCACTGGGCAAAACTTTGCGGGGTTTTAAGGAGGAACTGAAGAATCCCAGTGACGATACTAATCCGGAAAAAACAGAAGAGTGAAGAAAGAAAGTTGAAGAATGAAGTTCTATCTTCTTTCTTCCTTTTTTAGAACTCATAATAGTGTATTTACCATAGAAGATGGTACCCCAATTTGGGAATCTACAGTGGGCGAGTTGGTATTTTGTTGGGTTATCTCTTCTTTGACGACTCCACGCGCTGTAATTAGCTTAATAGCGCGGTTGATGCTTTCTGGCAAAATGACGACTAAACTGTTATCTGGGGCAGTGTCCAAGGCTTTGTTAACCGCTTCAGTTTCATTAAGAATTGTTTCATACTCCTGGTTGGGATTGACTTCTTTAATGCCCCGAACAATCAAATCAGCAGCTGTACCCCGCACCCGTCCCCTGGTGTCATCATCTTCTTTGACGATGATTGAGTCAAAAATTTCTGCTGCTAGTTTGCCTAACATGATAAAGTCTTCGTCGCGGCGATCGCCTGGTCCGCCGATGACCCCAACACGTTTACCAGAAGTCCAATTGCGGACGAAAGCGCCTAATGCTGCATAACTGGCTGGGTTGTGGGCATAATCTACCAACGCGTGGTAGTTTCCCAAATTAAATAAATTCATCCGTCCTGGTGTTTGACTCACCGAGGCGCGAAAGCTATTCAAACCAGCACGAATTTGCTCTATGGAAACATTTTGCACGAATGCTGCCAAAGAAGCTGCTAAAGCGTTGGCTATCATAAACGGCGCACGTCCGCCCATTGTTAGGGGTATATTTTCTGCTCGTTCTATCCGGTGCGTCCAGTCGCCTTTTAATATGGATAGATAGCCATTTTCATAAACTGCGGCGACTCCTCCCTGTTGAATGTGCTTTCGCACCAATTCCGCATCAGGGTTCATGGTGAAGTAAGCAATATTCGCTTTTGTTTTTTCTGCCATAGCAGCAACTCGGGGATCATCAGCATTCAGGACTGCGTAACCGTCGGGAAACACTGCTTCAGCGACGACACTTTTGAGATGCGCCAACTGTTCAATATGATCAATGTCGCCTATTCCCAGGTGGTCAGAGGTAACATTTAAGACTACGCCCACATTAGCGTTTTCAAAAGCCAGCCCAGAGCGAAGAATACCACCACGAGCAGTTTCCAGTACCGCTACTTCTACAGTTGGGTCTTGTAGAATCAGCTGCGCACTTTGGGGACCAGTGTTGTCTCCCACCTCCACCAAGTAATCTCCGATATATGTTCCATCAGTTGTTGTATACCCTACCACTTTATGAGTTTGCTTGAAAATGTGTGCTAATAGCCGAGTTGTAGTGGTTTTGCCATTGGTGCCTGTGACGGCAAGAATGGGTATGCGGCTGGTTTTATCAGATGGAAACAACATATCAATCACTGCTCCCCCGACATTACGAGGAATACCTTGGCTGGGAGCGACGTGCATCCGGAATCCGGGAGCGGCGTTAACTTCGACAATCACACCATCCACTTCTCGTAAGGGACGGCTAATATCTGACGTCACAATATCAATTCCGGCAATATCCAAACCGATAATTTTCACTATCCGTTGTGCCAGCCAAACATTTTCTGGATGGATTTCATCAGTACGGTCTACGGCACTGCCCCCTGTACTTAAGTTTGCCGTTGCCCGCAAGTAACAAATTTCGCCCTTAGGTAACACAGTGTTAAGCGTGCGACCTTGCTTTTCCAGCAGTTGGTAGCTGGTGCGGTCTAGTTCAATTTTGGTGAGGACGTTATCATGTCCTTCACCACGGTTTGGGTCTTTGTTCGTTTCCTCAATCAGTTCAGAGATGGTGGATCTGCCATTGCCAATCACATTAGCTGGCACGCGTTCAGCGACTGCTACGACTTTGCCATCCACCACGAGAACCCGGTGGTCACGCCCGGTGTAATACCGCTCAACAATAATTGATCGGGAAACCTGTCTAGCAGAATCGTATGCAGCTTCTGCTTCTTCCTTGGAAGTGATATTGATGGAGATACCGCGTCCGTGATTACCATCCAAAGGTTTGATAACGATGGGGTAGCCGCCAACTTGTTCAATGGCTTCTTCTAAATCGTCCAAGAAGTTGATCACGGTCCCTCTTGGTACAGGAACTCCGGCGTTAGCAAGAACGCGTTTGGTGGCTTCTTTGTCGCAGGCGAGTTCTACTCCCAAGATGCCGGTATTGTCTGTCATCGTCGCTTGTACACGCTTTTGATTCACTCCGTAGCCCAACTGAATCAGAAAACGTGCGCCAAGCTGCATCCAGGGAATGCCTCTTTTTTCTGCTTCTTTGATAAGTGTTTCCGTACTCGGTCCTAAAGCCGCATCACGCCATAAGTCTTTCAGGTCTTGCAAATCTTGCTCTAATTCTGCCTTGGGATAGCGACCCCGATCAACAATACTTTGGCACAGCCGTACTGCTGCTCTACCAGCGTAGCGTCCGGCTTCCTCGTTGAGATACTCGAACACGACTTGGTAAACTCCCGATGTTGACGTTTCTCGGGTTCGACCAAAGCCTACTTGCATTCCAGCCAAATCTTGTAGTTCTAGGGCTACGTGTTCCACAACATGACCCATCATGGTGCCTTCGCGCACGCGCATCAAAAAACCACCACGACAGCCAGGCGAGCAAAAATGACCTTCCAGACTGGGTAGAGCCTCAACTAATCCTTCATAAAAGCCGGGAAGTTCATTGGTGGGCGTCTCGGCAATATTTTCCAAATCGAGGCGCATAACAATCAGCTTGTGGCGTCGAATGCTCCAATAGTTGGGGCCGCGTAAAGTCTGGATCTTGAGGATTCTCATGGGAAATAGGTAGATGGAGATTCGGAACCAAAATTCTAGTTTCTTACTGGAATTGACCGCTTAACTGTTCATGGTAAACAGTTTTTTCTGCTTACATCGTATTGTTCTCTGTTTTTCTGCTGCAATCTAGAATTTAGCGGCCAACCCAGTGTAACCTCAGCTACTGTTTGCCGTCAGCTGGAAACTCGGTACACAGCTGGTAATACTGTACGCTGGTACAAGTGATAGCGATCGCCGTGACTGAGAATGTGTAGCCGTAGATTATGGAGATTTAACGGTTCAGTTGCTCCTACGTGTGGCTCATTGGTATGAGTTACTTCGGTTGGATCTACAATCGTAACACTACCTTTGCCTAAGACTTGCAACCAACCATCGCGCTCAAACATGGCACATGTATCTTCATCAATGCCAATACCAAGCCGATCCGGATGAGCAGCCAGGGCGCTCACTAAGCGCACCATACGATTGCGATTGTGGAAGTGTTGGTCTACGATTATCTCTGGGATAAATCCCAAACCGGTAGCCATATCCACTAGGGAGCGATTTGGCGATTCACCACTACCGCCACCTGCTATCATATGATGCCCCATCACCGCCGCCCCTGCACTCGTGCCTGCCAAGGTGAGTTGTCCACCCCTGACCCGCTGGCGGATAATACTCATTGCTGGCGTATCTGACAAAACGCCACAGAGACGCAATTGGTCTCCGCCTGTCAAAAATACTCCCGTACAACCTTCTAGAGATGCTTGGATGTAGGAGTCTTCACATTGCTCTCGTTCTCGAATGTCTAAGATTTCGACTTTCTTAGCACCCATTTCTTCAAAAATACGGACATATCTGCCACCTATGATACTTGGTTCGCGGGAGGCAGAGGGAATAATAGTAATATGGGCATTGCTGGCACCAGAGCGACTGACAAATGTCCGCAAAATTTCGCGTCCATGTACTTTGTCTTCTGCGCCTCCGATAACCAGAACGGCGGTTTTAGTTGCTTGGGGTGTCCTCATTTCCAGCGATTTAGCTTTTAATTGCGGCATTGTGTTTCTCCTGTTAACAACTTCAGGTGAATTAAACAAGGTAGCTTTCGCCTGATTCTTTTTACGCTTCGCCTCGGATTAGGACAGTGCTTCACGCACAAAATGCTCAGAAGTGGGGAGTGTCCTTTGCCGTTCCTCACTCGTTGGCACCTTGTTTTTCACCAAAGCCCTTAAAAGGGGAAAGTGTTGGGGTCTAAAGACGCGGCGACAATGAGCCACCTGTACGGTTGTTAGGGAACAGGGGGGTTTGAACACCTGTGACGAGCGAAAATTTGATTTGAAGTCTCTGAATTTGTTCATGGAGAAAAACAACCAGATTCTTTATTTAGTCCCCCAAATTTATTTTTGGGGGCTTTCCTCACCCCGTACCGCCTACACCCCTAGAAAAGGCAGAAAAGCAGGTCTTGACACGCTTTCTTCTGAGGCTGGCTTGATGCATCCTGGAAGTTGTTAACAAACGTTCAGTTTAATAATCTAAATCTAGATGTGACAATATTTAAACATAAATTAAGTAATTAGAAAAACTTGTGTTCACACGGAAGATCCAATATTTCCGGTACTTTTAGATACGCGCTTATCATGTTGAGATGTCTGTGACACAACATGATTTTTAAATCATCCAATTTTAGATTAGTGTTCTCCAATACGAAATACTGTGCGCTTTGATATAGTTACGCTGTTTCCTGACTGTTTTACCTCTGTTCTCAATTCCGGGCTGATAAGTAAGGCTCTAGCAAAGCAGATTGCCTCTGTGCATCTGATTAATCCACGGGACTTTACCACCGATAAGCACCGGAAAGTCGATGATGAACCTTACGGCGGCGGTGTGGGAATGCTGATGAAACCAGAACCTATCTTTGCCGCTGTAGAGTCGCTGCCGATTTTATGCCGCAGAGAGGTGATTTTGATGAGTCCTCAAGGTCAAACGATGAATCAGCCGCTATTGCGAGAACTAGCGACGAATTATGACCAGTTGGTCGTGATTTGTGGTCATTACGAAGGAGTCGATGAGCGAGTGCTGCATTTAGTTGACCGTGAGATTTCTTTAGGCGATTTTATTCTCACTGGTGGGGAAATTCCAGCAATGGCATTAATGAATGGTGTGGTGCGCCTCTTACCGGGAACTGTGAGTAAAGTTGAGTCCCTAACGGCAGAAAGCTTTGAAGAGGGTTTATTGGACTATCCCCAGTATACCCGTCCTGCAGTGTTTCGCGGCTGGAAAGTTCCTGATGTTCTACTTTCTGGCAATCACGCCGAAATTGCTAAGTGGCGCTACGAACAACAAATTACCAGAACACGCCTGCGCCGCCCCGATTTGCTCAAAAGTTGGGAGGAGAGTAAGCAGGGGAGCAAGGGAGCAGGGGAGTGAGGGGGATGAGGGGGATGAGGGGGATGAGGGGGATGAGGGAGTGAGGGAGGGAAAAATTACAACTCCTAACACTTGCTTTGTTCTCTACCTGACTCTTGACTTGTGAGAAGATGTACAGACGCGCCATGGCGCGTCTCTACTAATGACTAATAACTAATGACCAAAAAATGAATATTCGTATTGGTAACGGCTATGATATCCACCGCTTGGTGAGCGATCGCCCCCTAATTTTGGGCGGAGTCAATATTCCTCACTCCTTGGGTTTGCTAGGACACAGCGATGCTGATGTTCTAACACACGCGATTATGGATGCTATGCTAGGGGCGCTTTCCTTGGGGGATATTGGACATTATTTTCCTCCCACAGACCCCCAATGGGCAGGAGCAGATAGTTTGGTACTGTTAAGCAAAGTCCATCAGCTGGTTCAAGAACGTGGTTGGCAGATAGGTAATATTGACTCGGTGGTTGTAGCAGAACGTCCAAAATTGAAACCCCATATTGAGAAGATGCGGGAAAAAATAGCCCAAGTTTTACAAATACAGCCGAATCAAGTTGGCGTCAAAGCGACCACCAACGAAAAATTAGGTCCCGTTGGACGCGAAGAAGGTATTAGTGCTTACGCTGTTGTCTTGTTAACGCAGGAATAAATTTCCAAGTATGGTGGGTGCTGTCCAAGATTCCCGACTTCTTGAAGAAGTCGGGAATCTTGTTATCCATCAATGATTTAGGATTGATATACGATGGAAATCAATGGTTGACGCAGCAAACAAAACATAACTTGGTGGGAAATTACAGCCATGCAAGCTATAAATTTAGAAGACATAGACCGCCCAGATTTTGTTGCTTTAGATAAAGAAGGGCAAGTTATTTTGATAGCTGAAGTCAAAGGTTTTCCCTTTAATTTTACAGATGAAAAAACTAAAATATATGCGGTTTTGCGACTGATTGATTACTTACAACTAGTAAGAACTCTGATTCCTTATGTCATGCTTGTTGATGTGGAGAACATTCTGATTTTTCAATGGGACGGAAAGAATTTGTCAGAACCGATTCTCTGCCTTAATACTGCTGATATACTGAGTCATTACGAGCCAGAATTCAACGAGAAAAAAATATTTCGTTTTTACCTTACAGGATTAACAGAAGCTTGGCTGCGTGACTTAGCTTATCATTGGAAATCAGAAATATCGCCAGCATCTAAAGAGATGGCAAAAATTGGATTGTTGCAGTTATTAGAAGAGGGAACCACTCAAGCTTATTAATAATAAACGGTGATACTTTACGTTGAGACAAATTTTTTGATGAGCATTGCTAAAGGGCAAGATTCTCAAGCAGAAGACTTACTGAAAAATACGCCGACATCAGTCCGTTTAGCAGTGCCAAGTATTTGTTATGTAGAAGCTCTTACGACATTGGAGCAAGAGGAGAAATATAGTAAAGACTTCCTGAGACGATTGGACATCCAAATCAATGAGGCAGCACGAGATAAAACTTCACAAAATGCACAATTACTTCGTACTCTGCTAGACCAAGCCAGAATTAGCTTTAATAAACGAACAAATGACATTGAACAAAGTTTTTATTCAGCCTTTAACCAGCTTTCTAGCAAGGCAGAAATTATTACATTAAATCCTGGCATCCTTCAGGAAAATTTAAATAGACCTATTCTAGAAAAACACGTTATAGACAAACTCATTTTAGAGTGCATAGTTCACCACGCACGCTTGCATCTTGATGAAACTAAAGTATTTTTAAGTAGCAATTCTAAAGAATTTGGCAAGCGGGAAGTGACAGAGGTTTTACAAGATACTGGTGTTCAATATTTTAGGAACACTCAAAACTTGCTTGGTTGGCTACAGTCTCAATCCAATTGACTCTGCTGCATATTAATTTACACAGCTTTGGTGTGAAAAACTGCCTCATTCAGCACTAGAATATACCTCAATTGGCTACAATATAGCAATCCTAAATGATTCGTGAAAAACAAGATCCCCGACTTCTTAAAGAAGTCGGGGATCTGAAGGGTAGTCAATTTTCATAAATGAAATAGATTGCTATATTAGCCTTGTTACTTAAATATAAAGTAAATATTTATGAATCTTGGTATTTTTAAACAAATTTTTCGACGTAGTTGGATTTTGGGATTACTGGGTATTTGGGTAGCGTTAGCCTTAAATGGCTGCAATCCCAGTCAGTTTAAAACCCAAGCCGCTCAAGTTCCACAGTTGGTAATCGGGACTACGACCGATCCAAAAACCTTTAATTACGCTCTGATTCAAGAGAACCCCAATATTTCTGGTTTTACTTACGAGGGATTAGCTGTGCAAAACGGCACAACTGGCAAACTTGAGCCAGCTATGGCTGAGTCTTGGGAAATCTCCGAGGATAAGCTGCGGTATGTCTTTACCTTGCGCGAAGGGTTGAAGTGGTCGGACGGGGAACCGTTGACAGTCGATGATGTCGTGTTCTCCTTCAACGACATCTATATGAACAAGCGCATTCCCACTTCTAACCAAGACGGTCTTTTCATAGGTGAAAGTAAGGCTTTTCCCAAAGTCAGCAAACTCGACAACCGCCGAGTGGAATTTACTTTGCCGGAACCATTTTCCCCCTTTTTGCGAACCGTTGCAGCAGGGTTAGCAATTTTACCAGAACACTCCCTGCGCCAAGCTGTGGAAACTAATCGATCTGACGGACAGCCCCAGTTCTTCTCCACTTGGGGAACAGGCACAGACCCCAAGAAAATTGTTGTTAATGGTCCTTACACAATCGAGAGGTACTCACCGAGTGAACGCTTGATATTTCGGCGCAACCCTTACTACTGGCGGAAGGATGCACAAGGGAACCCACAGCCGTATATTGAGCGAATTGTCTGGCAAATCGTGGAATCGCCTGAAACACTGTTGATCCAGTTTCGCTCTGGCGGGTTAGATTTACAAGAAATTGGTCCTGCAAGTTTCCAATTGCTCAAGCGTGAAGAAAAGCGGGGTAACTTTACCATCCAAAATGGAGGACCTGACTCTGGGACAAATTTTATTTGCTTTAATCTCAACAAAGGTCGTCGGAATGGAAAACCCCTTGTCGATCCGATTAAGTCTCGCTGGTTTAACAATGTTGCTTTTAGACAGGCGATCGCCTACGGTATTGACCGCCAAGCGATGATCAACAACACCCTGCGGGGATTGGGTGAACCGCAAGACTCACCGATTTCTGTTCAAAGCCCTTACTACTTTTCTCCCAAAGAAGGTCTCAAAACTTATGACTACAATCCCGAAAAAGCCAAACAACTTTTACTTGGAGCGGGATTTAAATACGATAGCAAAGGTCAGCTGCTAGATGCGGATGGAAATCGCGTACGCTTCACAATGGATGCGTCTTCTGGTGGTAGACCGACAATCACACCTAAGATTAAACAAGACCTGGGTAAGCTGGGCATTACAGTTGATTTACGGTATCTTGACTTTGGTACACTCGTGGAAAAGCGCTCCAACACTCTCGATTGGGAAGCTTATTACGGAGCTATAACCGGTGGTATTGAGCCAGCTAGCGGTTCCAATGTTTGGTCTGTAAATGGCAGCTTCCACGTCTTCAATCAAAAACCCCAAAAAAGCAAAGCCCCCATAGAGGGATGGGAATATGCTGATTGGGAGAAGAAAATTGATGACCTCTACGTCCAGGGGGCAAGAGAGTTTGACGAAGCAAAGCGCAAAGCCATCTATGCAGAAACGCAACGTCTCGCTCAAGAGTATCTGCCTTTTATTCACCTGTTCAATACGTTGGGTTTGGTGGCGGTGCGTAATACTGTTCAAGGTGTGAAATACACTCCGGTTTTCTCTTCCCCGGATAGCTACATCTGGAACGGATATGAACTGAAAGTCGCAGAGAAAAAGTAGTTTTAATAAATAATTTGTAGTAAGGGCTTTAGTCCTCAAGTTTGAGAGCGAAGACAGCGCTTACTACGAACCTATTAGTGGAATATCAATAAACTGAAAATCGCAAAAGATACAACTCATTAAGTGACAAAAGTTATAGAATATTTATGAATTCCAGTATTTTTAAACAAATTTTTCGATGTAATTGGATTTTCGCTTTACTGGGTCTTTTGGTCGTGCTAGCTCTCAACGGCTGCAATCCCAGTCAGTTTAAAACCCAAGCTGCACAAGTCTCGCAGATAGTTGCTCGTACTGGCTCAGATCCTAAAACATATAACGCTGCTTTGATTGCTGAATCTCCCAACGTTGGTCTTTTCATTAGTGAAGGATTAATTTATGAAGATAAATCTGGAAAAATCGAGCCAGCATTAGCCGAAAAGTGGGAAGTTTCTGAGGACAAACTAAAGATTGTTGTTACCCTCAAAGAAGGGCTGAAATGGTCTGATGGTCATCCTTTAACAGTAGATGATGTTGTCTTTTCTTACAACGACGTATACCTGAACCCTAAAATTCCTACGAATTTCCAAGACGGTTTCAGAATAGGAGTAAAAGGTCTTTTCCCTAAAGTACGAAAACTTGATGACCGTCGAGTAGAGTTTATTACACCAGAACCCTTTGCACCTTTTTTACGGAGTACCGGATCTGCTATTTTACCGAAACACAAATTGGAAGAGTCAGTCAAAACACTCGACTCATCAGGGAAGCCAAAGTTTCTGTCTACATGGGGTATGGGCACAAACCCAAAAGAAATTGTCACTAATGGTCCATATGTTATTGAAAGTTATACTCCAAGCGAACGTGTTGTGTTCCGGCGCAATCCTTATTATTGGCGCAAAGATGAAAAAGGGAATCAATTACCCTATACTGAGCGCGTTGTTTGGCAAATTGTAGATTCTTCTGACACAGCTGTCATACAATTTCGTTCTGGTGGCTTAGATGCGATCGCTTCAGGACCTGCAACCTTTGCTTTATTAAAGCGGGAAGAAAAGCGAGGTAATTTTACTATCTACAACGGTGGACCTGACACAAGTAGCACGTTTATAAGTTTCAATCTCAATACAGGTAAGAGGAATGGAAAACCACTGGTAGATCCCATAAAATCACGTTGGTTCAATACAGTTGCTTTCCGACAGGCAGTAGCATATGCTGTTGACCGTAAAACTATGATTACTAACACACTTCAAGGTATAGGACAATTACAAAATACAGAAATGCCTGTCCAAAGCCCTTTTCATCTTTCTCCTAAAGATGGGCTAAAGGTTTATGAATACAATCCACAAAAAGCCAAGCAATTGCTTTTAGGAGCAGGCTTTAAATACAATGCCAAAAATCAATTGCTTGATGCTGATGGGAACCGTGTCCGCTTCACTATGCTATCCCAAACTGGTAGTAGGATTTTTGAAGCATTTGGTTCGCAGATTAAACGGGATTTATCCAAAATTGGGATTCAAGTCGATTACCAACAAATTGATTTTGGTACTATGGGCAACAAACTTTCTAACACCTTTGATTGGGATTGTTGGCTAGGCTACATGGGTGGAGGAGGTTTTGAACCCCATGCTGCTTTTAATTTATGGGCAGCGGATGGTTCTTTCCATTTCTTCAACCAAAAACCACAAGCCGGACAATCTCCAATTACTGACCGAAAAGTTGCTGATTGGGAATCAAAAATTGGTACTCTTTACGTGCAAGGTTCCCAAGAATTGGACGAAAAGAAACGTAAGGCAATTTATGAAGAGGCTCAACGTATTTCTCAAGAAAATTTACCGTTTATTTTTCTAGTCAATCAATTACAAATGGCAGCTGTGCGCGATCGCATTCAAAATGTTGACGTTTCTAGTTTGTTCTATGAAACAGTGTTATGGAATGTTGCACATCTGAAAGTTGCAGAAAAGTAAAGTCGCTGAATGTAGAGTATTAGGTTGAGTTGAGGTTACAAAACCTAACCAAAGAGATATATGTTGGGTTTTGTTTGCGCTTAACCCAACCTACCTTTGAGGTGTATGATGCGAAAAGATTAAAGAAAAGATTAAAATTTCTATCCCATGCTTTCTGTCCTCTTCCCTTTTCGTCGCCGTTGGCTTTCGATTATATCAATATTAATTCTATGGCTGAGTTGTCAATTATTTTTCACCAGCTGCAACCCAGCCAACTTCAAAACTAATGCGGCGCAAGTCTCCCAATGGGTAACAGGTACTCTTGGTGATCCGAAAACCTTTAACTACGCCTTCAATCAAGAGTATCCTCACGTTTTTTTGTTTACGGCTGAAGGACTGACAACCCTTAACGCTATGACGGGCAAAATTGAGCCAGCCTTAGCTGAATCGTGGAAGATTTCTGATGATAAAAAGCTGATTACTTTTACCCTACGCGAGGGTTTGAAATGGTCTGATGGCGAACTACTAACTGCTGATGATGTCATCTTTACTTATCAAGATATCATTTTTAACCCAAAGATTCCTACTGATTGGAAAGATGGACTGAAAGTAGGTTCGAGTGGGGGTTTTCCAAAAATTAGAAAAATAGACAATCGTCGAGTTGAATTTATTTTTCCTGAACCATTTTCACCTTTTCTTTACACTGCTGGAGGAGCATCAACAAATTCGGTTGCTATCATGCCAAAACACGTTTTAGAAGCATCTATTAAATCTCTGGATGCAAATGGTAATCCTCAATTTATCTCGACTTGGACAACAGGTACCGACCCTGCAAAAGTTATTGTGAATGGTCCTTATAAAATAGAAAGTTATACTCCTAGTCAGCGTGTCGTTTTTCGGCGCAATCCTTATTACTGGCGCAAAGATAGCCAAGGGAATCAATTGCCTTATGTTGAGCGGATTGTTTGGCAAATTATTGAATCTACCGATACGATGATTCTGCAATTCCGGTCTGGTGGATTAGATACAGTTCTTGTGAGTCCTGAAAATTTTTCCTTACTAAAGCGAGAAGAAAAAAGAGGAAAATTTACTATCTACAATGGCGGTTCAGAATTTACGACAACTTTTATTTCCTTCAATTTAAATAAAGGTCGGCGACAAAACCGACAGGCTCTTGTCGATCCGATAAAATCTCGTTGGTTTAATACATTAGCATTTCGGCAAGCAGTTGCCCACGCCATCAACAGAAAAGCAATTTTGACTAACGTCTTTCGGGGAATTGGTACGCTCCAAGATTCACCAATTGAGATGCAAAGCCCATTTTATACTCCTCTAAGGAAAGATGTGAAGGTTTATGATTACAATCCAGAAAAAGCTAAAGAATTACTATTAAATGCTGGGTTTAAATATAATGCTAGAAACGAATTGTTAGATGCTGATGGTAATCGCGTACGTTTCACTCTGTTAACTAATGTTGAAAATAAAACCCGTGTCACAATGGGTTCACAAATAAAGCAAGACTTGAGTAAAATTGGTATTCAAGTTGATTTTAACCCGATTACTTTCAATACCCTCACAGACAAGCTTGCTAATAGCTTCGATTGGGAAAGTTATATAGGAGGCTTTGTTGGAGGACCAGAACCACATGATGGAGCAAATGTCTGGACACCTGATGGTGGATTACACGTCTTTAACCAAAAAGCGCAACCAGGACGAGAACCTCTTATTGGTAGAGAAGTCCCGGAGTGGGAAGCAGAAATTGGTCGTCTTTATGTAAAAGCAGCGCAAGAGTTTGACCAAAACAAGCGTAAAGAAATTTACGCCCAAACGCAACGCCTCGCACAAGAATATTTACCTTTCGTTTACTTGGTGAATCCTTTATCATTAGCAGCGATACGCGATCGCCTGGAAAATGTGAAATTCTCTGCTATGGGTTCTCAAAGAGGAGCGTTGTGGAACAAGTATGAAATTAAAGTAGCACAATAGTCATTAGTCATTGGTTATTAGTCATTGGTCATTAGTCATTGTAGAGACGCGCCATGGCGCGTCTGTACATCTTTGTCATTAGTCATTAGTTACCAAGGATAAAGGACTACTCAACAAAGAACAAGCGACAAAGGAAAACAAACAAATGACAGATGAAAAATCTTTGCGATCGCTCTTAGAAACCGTTGCCAATGGTAACATCACCCCAGATGCAGCATTAGAAAAACTCAAACACTTGAGTTATGAACCTGTCGGCGAGTTTGCCAAAATTGACCATCATCGCGCCTTGAGAACTGGTTTTCCAGAAGTCATTTGGGGACCTGGCAAAACTCCTGATCAAATTGCTCAAATTATGGAAGCTATGCGCCAACGCAATCCAGTGGTGATGGCAACACGCATAGAACCAGATGTTTTTGCCGCACTGGAAACAAAAGTTAATGGTCTGCGCTACTACGACTTAGCGCGAATTTGTGCTATCGCACCGCCTACCATTGAACCACAGTATCCTGGCACGATTGGGATTCTTTCTGCTGGCACTGCTGATTTACCTGTTGCTGAGGAAGCTGCTGTCACCGCAGAACTTTCTGGTTTCCGTGTGCAGCGGCTTTGGGATGTGGGAGTTGCAGGAATTCACCGCTTGCTCAATAACCGCCACGTCATTGAATCAGCATCCGTGTTGATTGTTGTCGCGGGGATGGAAGGCGCTTTACCCAGCGTGGTTGCAGGTTTGGCAGATTGTCCTGTTGTCGCTGTTCCTACCAGCATTGGTTACGGGGCAAGTTTTGGGGGTTTAGCGCCACTCTTGACAATGCTCAACTCTTGTGCAGCTGGTGTAGGTGTGGTGAATATTGATAATGGTTTTGGTGCAGCAGTACTGGCGGGGCAAATTCTGCGAACGGCTTATAAATTAAGGAGTTAAAATTTTGTTCACTTTGCAATTTGTGCAAGAATTTGAACTGGTGTTCACATAATTGGAGAAGAACGAGACGCGATATGGACAAAGCCCGGGTGTTGCATCTAGAAAAGGTAACGGAACACCACGCCGAACTGCTGTACTCCCACTTGAGCGACCCGAGATTATACGAATACCTAGAAGATGAGATCCCGAGTCTTTTGGATCTCAAGCAAAAGTTTAAGTTCGCCGCACTGGAAAAATCGCCAGATAACGACACTATGACCTGGCTGAAGTGGGTTGCGATACTCCCACAACAGCAGTATGTTGGAGTTGTTGAGATAGGTATTTTCGATGATGCATACGCAGAAATCGGCTTCATGACTTTCGTAGACTTCCAGAACCGGGGTTACGCGCCTGTCTACTGCTCCTTGGCGATCGCTCTTGCTCGAAGCCGCTTCGACTTTCCCGCGCTACACGCTTGTGTGAACGAGCACAACTATACCTCCCGTAAGGTGGTCGAGAAGCTTGGGTTTGAGCTGTACAACGTCAATAAAAACGCGGAGTTCGTCCAAGGAAATCTTTCCGATGAACTCATCTACCGTCTAACCTTCTGAATCTAAATGAGACGCACCCACTACTTGGAGAATTAAGACCATTCATTGGCTCTGGTTGAAGTACCTCCCTATTCTTCTTTAGTGAACTGTATTGAGGGATAAAGTTAATATTTGTGTGTACATTGTCCGTCAAGATTAGCTATGCTGTTATAAAGACTAAGCTAGAGGCGGAAATGAGTCATGTGAGAACGATCATCTGCAAAAGATTGCCGCATCGATTTACGAGTTACCCAAGAACAAAAAGAACTATTAGAACGTGCTGCGAATCTCAAAGGAATTTCTTTGAGTGCTTATACACTCTTTCATGTTTTGCCAGCCGCTAAAGAAGATATAAATGCTCATGAAAGGCTAGTGTTGTCTAATCGTGACAGAGATTTATTTATGTCAGTGATGGAAAATCCGCCAGAACTGAAAGGAAAACTCAAATCTGCTATCCACAAATATAAAAATAAGTATGACAAGTGATAGCGAGGCGAGATGGAATTTTGTACCAATTGATAAAAAATATCAAAGAGATTCTTTTGATTGCGGTTATCCAATTTTGAATGATTATCTCAAGAAATATGCGCGGCAAAATCATAATAAAGGAGTTGCTAAAACATTTGTCGCAATTCCGGTATCAGGAACTTTGAAAATTGATGGATATTATACTGTGAGCGCCAGCACTATTGAGTATGAATCTTTACCTGAATCTTATCAACGTGGAATGCCTGCTTATCCGATTCCAGCGATGTTGATTGGGAGATTAGCTGTAGATAACTCAGTTAAAGGACAAGGTTTGGGAGGCGAATTGTTAGCTGATGCTCTCTACCGTGGTGTTCGCGCTTCTGTTGAAATCGGGATATATGCTGTGAGAGTTGATGCTATCGATTTTCAAGCAAAGGAATTTTATCCTAGATATGAGTTTATTCCTTTTCAAGATCAGGAACTCTCACTATTTCTGCCGATGGCAACCATAATTCGAGAATTAAGTTAATTTAACTGCTATAGCAATCCCAAATCATTTGTGAGAAACAAGATCCCGGACTTCTTTGAGAAGTCCGGGATCTGTGGCTTTCAATTCTCACAAATCAGATAGGACTGCTATATACTGCTGCTATGGGATACCTACAATATTTATGCCGCCTTCACTAGTTTCTCAGTTGAACTACTAGTTTTGTTGTTCGCTTAAGATATTTATACGATTTGATGGCCAGTAGCGAACAGTTGCTCGACCAATGATGTGATCGCGAGGGACAAAACCCCAGTAGTGACCATCGCAGCTGTTGTTACGATTATCTCCCAAAACCAAATAAGAATTGGGTGGCACAATCTCAGGTCCCCATAAATACTGAGGTTTATCTGCGATGTAGTTCTCATGCAAAGGGCGAGAGTTAACGTATACGCGCCTTTCCTTGACCTCTATCTTCTCCCCAGGTAGTCCAATCACTCGCTTAATAAAAGGGCCTTCAGATTTCTCCGCTAACGCACATGCAGTAATAGTCTCTTTAGGTGGCCAAAATACTACAATGTCACCTCGCTCTGGGTTTTTAAAATGATAGCTCACTTTGTCTACCATCAAGCGGTCATTAATTTGTAGCGTTGGCTCCATTGAACCCGAAGGAATAAAATAGCCTGCTGCTGCAAAAGTACGAATTCCAAATGCCAGAAATAAGCTCAAGCCAATAGTCTTTATGCCTTCAATCAAGAGATTGGTGGGGTTTGACTGCTGGACATTCCTATTACGCTTTGGCAACATGAGTGTTTTATTATAATACTAAATATGATTGAGACTTAACTTCAAGCGCTTTTGTTCCGAAGCTTGATGTATCAGTGTCGTTCAAAAATCTGCGGAGGAGTCCTATAGGAGGTCCAGTTTGAATGGCAATGAGATGTTGTGGCAAGCAATGCTCAGGAATTTCAAACGGCGGTTGAGAATGGTGTTCTACGATAATGCCCTTCCATGCTTGCGGCTGACTCGCAAGAATAGGCTGGTTGGGTAGGATATCTGGTACGACTGTCTTTGGGGGTTCAGAAGTTTTAGGCTTATCCTCAAACACGATTTTTATCTCTCCCTATTAGGTTTCAAAGTAAGTTGATATATAGGGCAATCAATCCGCGCAGGCCTTGAAAACCATACTCTTTACTGAGGATAAGCCATACTGACTCACGCCAAACATTTTTCTAAAACTCCATTTTTCCAAAGTTCAAGAAACTATTAGTTTGAAATTTATTTTGAGCTATTCATCAAGTAGATACGAGATTTTTGTCTTGGAACAAAATCCCTGTGGTAAAGTCAATTTAATTGAAAACTTTTTTGATGAGATAATTACTAAATTTATTGCCACTTACAGCACTTCTTCTATGATTAGACAACTACTCCCTTCCCGGTCTAAGATTACCTATAATAATTAACTCTTCTCTCTGTGTCCTCTGCGCCTCTGCGGTTAAAAAATAGGTATTCTTCTGGCGGTAAGGGAGTAATATTTGGTTTTTTTTGCATATAAAAGCTTATGATATCGACCTTTGAGATATTGGTCAATGCCTACCTTACAGAAAACTGCTGTAAGCATAGCTAATTAAGAAATAGAATTTGTTATGTTTTATGAGTTAATTTTAGGAGATTTAAATGATTAGAGATAATTTACGACAACGGCGGCTTATCATTCTAAACTCATCTTTGTTCATAAGTATTTTGTTACTTGTAGTTAGAAGTTTATTTTTGCCTCATTCTTTCAACTATACACTCTTGTATTCTCTATTATCTATTAACTTAAAGCATAGTCTATTTACTCCAACTGTTTATTTTCTATGTTTATTAATAGTTTTTCTTGTTATTTCTATTTTTTCCGTTCAGTATTTTTTACAAAATTTTCAACGCAATCAATATAAATCGATAGTTCTTTTACTGATAACTCTACTTACTTTTATAAGTTTATGGTTAGCTCAATATCCTATTATCCTACCAGATTTTTATTTTCATTTACGAGAGCGTGAAGCAGTAGTTGCCATGATAAAATCTGGGGATTTACAACCCAATGAATCCCAAAGAATAAAGTTAGATAAACATATTTTATACAAAGTTTACCAGATGCAATTACCACCTCAGTATGCACATCTTTCTAAAAGTGGTGAAAGAGGTGGAGAAATCAATATTGTAGCTGATAAAGATAATAAAGCTAAAATAATTGTTTTCTTTACCAGTGTTGGTAAGTTTAAAGGAGAACCAAATTACACAGCTTGGATGTATAGATTAGATACTGGGACATCCATCGAAAAACACATCTTTGGAGTGAGAAATTTAACTTATTATGTTTGGCTCTTAGATTCTTTCAAAATAAATCAGAACTGGTTTTGGGTGGATGTCATTGAAGATTAACGTTAATTATTTCATAATTCATAATTTGCCATTCATAATTTTCCCACACCATGACAGAACAACAAACTTGGAGTCAACGATTTGAATCAGCACTCCATCCTGCAATAGCTCGGTTTAACGCTAGTATTAATTTTGACATGGAATTAATTGAGTATGACCTCACAGGCTCTCAAGCTCATGCCAAAATGCTGGCTCACACTGGGATCATTTCTCAAGCAGAAGGAGAGCAACTCGTTGCGGGTTTAGAGCAAATTCGCCAAGAATATCGCCAAGGCAAATTTCACCCAGGTATCGAAGCGGAAGACGTGCATTTTGCCGTTGAGCGGCGTCTTGTGGAAATTGTAGGCGATTTAGGTAAAAAGTTACACACTGCTCGTTCCCGCAATGACCAAGTAGGAACTGATACTAGGCTTTATCTGCGCGACCAAATCCAACAAATCGGCAACCAACTGCGAGAATTTCAACAAGTTTTACTAGATATTGCTGAAAACCACGTTGAAACACTGATTCCTGGATATACACACCTACAACGCGCCCAACCTCTGAGTTTAGCTCATCACTTGCTGGCATACTTTCAGATGGCGCAACGCGACTGGGAACGTTTAGCAGATGTTTCTCGCCGAGTTAATATTTCACCGTTGGGGTGTGGGGCTTTGGCTGGAACAACTTTCCCCATAGATCGTCACTACACAGCCCAACTTTTGGATTTTGAGGGAGTTTATGCAAACAGCCTCGACGGAGTGAGCGATCGCGATTTTGCGATCGAATTTCTCTGTGCTGCCAGTCTCATTATGGTTCACCTCAGCCGTCTTTGCGAAGAAGTGATTCTTTGGGCGTCAGAAGAATTTCGCTTTGTCACTCTCAAGGATAGCTGCGCTACTGGTTCTAGCATTATGCCCCAAAAGAAAAACCCCGACGTACCGGAACTGGTGCGGGGGAAAACTGGACGTGTATTTGGTCATCTCCAGGCAATGTTAGTCATGATGAAGGGGCTACCCTTGGCGTACAACAAAGACCTGCAAGAGGACAAGGAAGGTTTATTTGATAGTGTTAATACTGTTAAAGCTTGTTTGCAAGCAATGACGATCTTACTCCAAGAAGGTTTGGAATTTCGTAAAGAGCGCTTAGCACAAGCAGTCACAGAAGACTTCTCTAACGCTACCGATGTAGCAGATTATCTTGCCGCACGCGGTGTACCTTTCCGGGAAGCATACAATCTTGTGGGCAAAGTGGTAAAAACTAGTATTGCTGCCGGGAAACTCCTCAAAGATCTGAGCTTGGAGGAGTGGAAGCAAGTGCATCCAGCATTTGCAGAAGACATTTACGAGGTGATATCGCCTCGGCAAGTCGTTGCTGCTCGTAATAGCTATGGTGGCACAGGTTTTGCCCAAGTAAGGCAAGCACTTCTTGCCGCCCGCGCTCAAATAACTGCTGAATAATCAACAAGGGCGTACAAAAATGTACGCCCAGACATTTCAAAGAGCTATGGGGCAAAAAACATTTCAACTGGTAACTTATTCAGCATCAATTGCTGCTGCGCCCTCATCTTCTTCGCTCTTCGGCGGTCGTTGTTGGAACCTTCTTTGGAAACGCCCGGTTGTGGTTCGTTTACGAAACTTTCGGGCATATGCCTGGTTCCGTAGCGCCTTTTCTTTTTTTGGATTGCGGCGCTTAGCCATGTTCACCTCATGAATAAACAACAAAAAAAACTGCCTCTAGGCTCAATCTAGGCAATAACACTTATTAGTATGACTTATGCAATTTTAGCCTAGTTCTGCAAGTTACATACTTTCAGACGGTCAATAATAGTAGCACATTTATTTTTTTGATGTCAATTGCTCTCCAGAATGATCACTCTGCTGACAATTGCTAGTTCTGCGTATTGCGAATGCTCAAATTGCCGGAGCTTCCCAATTTGATAGCTAATTATAACCCTGCCTCAGCATTGTAGTTATTAGGGAAAGCTGCTCGTTTCAAGAGAAATTGTGATGAAAAAATTCTAGAAAAGTAAAAATACAAATATAGTTGGGAGACCTATTTAAGTTTTCAATTCAACTGATTATTTTTTTTTATTTATCTGATGAATTTGTATCAAAAAACAGATATTGTTGCTGGTGACAGCAAGTATAATGCTTTTGCTATAAGCTAAAAATGACATCGGCTCAGAATTATATGTATATATACATACACTGTTTTTCTTTTCAGTAAATGGTAGAATTAATTTAAATTCTACGATAAATCGTTAGAATAAAACCCCAAACCACGAACATTGTTGTAAAATAAGCAACTCAGCATTACAGTTGAGAAAGTGTGAGTGGCGGGGAACTCTACACTACAAGGCAGACATTTGAAAATTGAACGTTCTTGCTTTTTTTGGTGTGACTGTTCAGTCCACACGTAACTTATGGCGTATTGGACAAACCGTACTGGGCATTATCTTCCGTCATCCCATCCCAGGCACGAGTATTATCCCTATTTTGCCAGATGGTCAAATTGTGCTCATCCGCAGGCGTGACAATGGTCTGTGGGCATTACCTGGGGGTATGGTGGACTGGGGAGAAGATGTTCCCAATGCTGTCCAACGAGAGTTGATGGAGGAAACCGGACTAGAACTGGTAAAAATTCGGCGTTTAGTTGGTGTTTACTCCGCACCCGACCGCGATCCTAGAATTCATTCCATTTGTATTGTAGTTGAAGCAGAAGTGCGGGGAAAAATGGAAATTCAAGATACTTTGGAAGTGATGGAAATCCAAGCTTTTCCACTCAATTCCCTACCTCCAGGACAGATGTCTCACGACCATAATCGCCAGTTACAAGACTATCTAGATGGCTTGACAACATTGGCGTAATGCTATTTTAGATTTTGGATTTTGGATTAAGACTGGTTAGTAGAACAACTAACAAATGTACAGACGCTTCAAACAGCGCGTCTCTACAAGTACCAACTCATAATTAACAGCTAACAATTCTCAATCCAAAATCTGCTAAAAATAACTTTTATATTAAATAATTAAATAATATGGATTATCCATTGCGTAATTCCCGGATAAGGCTTTCTCAAGGGATACTTTTCTGGCGTGAAATTGGTGAAGGAACGTCTTTAGTTTTCTTACATGGTGCTTGGAATGATAGCAGCCAGTGGGTATCTGTTATGGAGATACTGTCGCGGGATTTCCATTGCTTTGCTCCAGATTTATTCGGATTTGGTGAGTCAGAGTTTCCGAATGTCCACTATTCAATTGATTTGGAAGTTGAGTCTTTAGCTCAATTCCTACACGCTTTAAAGCAACAAAGGGTGTATTTAATTGGAGATTCCCTTGGGGGTTGGATTGCTGCTAGCTATGCTTTGAAGTATCCAGAACAAATTAATGGTTTGGTACTACTAGCGCCAGAGGGTGTAAAGATAGAAGGACAAAAACAGCGATCGCAGAGAATGCAGCGGATACTGAAACGTCCACCACTGGTGTTTCAATTGTTGCGACTTCTTCGTCCGATCACCAAAATCTTTGGTTTGCATGAACAAATTGAACAGGATTGGCATTTTCATCAGGTGATGCTGGAATATCCTACAGCCTGCGAGCTCCTCTTTGAGCGCAAGCATCCAGAAATTCAGGCAGAATTACTGGATGACCAATTGTCATTCATCACAGTCCCAGTTCTCATTCTACAAGGTGGAAAAGATACTTCAGAAGCTATAGCTATGAGTCGGGCTTATGCTCAATATATTCCTCAAGCAGAGTTGAAAACAATTGCTCACGGAGGAAATGATTTACCACAGTCCTGTGCCCCAGTTGTGGCTGGAGATATTCGCAACTTTCTTAAGGGTAAGTAATGCACTGCAATCCCAGCTTTCTGAGACTGCAAATAAACTAATAAGTGGCTGTTGGCGATCGCCACGCCATCGCAGCAAAAAAGTAGAGTGATAAATATTATATCTTTATCTCATAATTGTAGCGTTTCTCGGTTGCATACACCACGCCGTAAAGGCACAGCAATGCTTATTGGTGTCAACAATCACGTTCAACCGTTTATTCCAGGTTAATTTACCCCACCCCTTGATCCCCTCCCCTTGTTAAGGGGAGGGGCGGTTTGCCTCGTTCCCAGCCTCAGGCTGGGAATGCCTATTCGAAGGCTTTGCCTGCCTTAACAGCGGCAGAGCTGCTTCAAGGGCATTTCCAGCTGGAACCTGGAAACGAGATTTTAGAAGGGTTTTGGGTTAAGTTGACACCAATGAGTAATGCTGTGCCCTACAAATAAACATTTTCACTTACCCCTCAGAACTTTCCGATGACCCAGCTTCCTACTTAAGTCTTGGAATTAAATACTTTGATCCCGCAACGGGAGAGCAGCTTAACCTTATCCCCGATCTGTATACCAACTTTCAAGTTGTCCGTAGGCAACCTGTCCCTGAATCCGATTCCACCTTGAGTGTCTTAGCTGTTGCTATTACAAGTGCAACTTTACTATTAAAACGCAAGATGAACAAAAGAGTGCAGCCAAGCTAACGGTAAAAATACGCTTCCCAACCCCGTGAGTGTGGAAGCCTGAAACTAACAGAACTTACGCAATTGCTGACAGTTCCACAGTAGGATAACCAGGTACATCTACCTTTACTAACAAAAACGGTCTTCGTCAAAGATGTCAGTTGTAAGCTAATTGCCTTTGGAGCATAGGAGAATATTTTTTGGACGTATATTATATCTACATATTTACCAATACCAAATATTAAGCGTTAGCTTTACAGAAACAATACTAAAACTTTATTACAAATTTATACTTAAGTCTTTTTATATCTACCTATAGGCACTATGGGCAATAGATTACAAAGCTCAAAAATCAAGCTAAATGATTAATTTTTCTGCATTGCCAGATTGTTTTCACTAATCATCCAGGGGATACATGGAAATAAAAAAATTATCTATGGCTGTTGCAGGAGCAGCATTTATCGCTGTCTTAACTGGAGTTACAGCGCCAGTTCAAGCTGCTCTATTAGACTTCAGCTTTACGACAGAAAGCGGCGCAACAGGTTCGTTTACCTTGGACACGGACACTCCCTCTTCTTCTGAACCAGGTATATTTGGACCTGGGGTTACAGGGATTTCATATCCTAATGCTGTCTCTAATTTCTCTGTTTCTGCACCCTATGTAAATTTGAGCAACGTCACTACTGACTTTAATGTTGTCCCATCTATTACTTCTGATTTTATAGGTTTTCCTGCTAATTTGGGGGTTCTTAGCGGTGTTAGTTATCCACCCGGATGCATAACAGTACCAGGCTTCACCTGTTTATTTGACGTTGCGGTACTTTACTCAGGAAATCTTTCAGAACTTCCCGTACTTTCTGACAATCCACTTTCCTACTCTAGAGGTGCGGGTATTAGATTCTATAATCCCACAACTCAAGAGCGGCTGCTCACCGACAATATTACCAATCTTCAAGTTGTCCGTAAGCAACCGGTTCCTGAGTCAGGCTCTAGCTTGAATGTATTAGCTTTTGGTATTGGGGGCGCAGGTTTACTACTCAAACGTAAGAAGAACAGCAACAAGCCGCTAGCCATCTAAAAAAATAGCGATGGGCTACGTCCCGCCGTAGGCGAAGGCGATCGCATTTCCCAAAATATCAAATTTTGTTTCACACTTAAAGACGCTGCAATTTCAGGAAACTGGGATTGCAAATAGTTTACTACCAAGGTGCAATCGCATGATTAAGGAAATATGTATGGAGATGAAAAGGTTATCTATGACTGTTGCAGGAGCGGCATTTACGGCTCTCTTAACTGTAGCTGTAGCTCCAGTTCAAGCTGCCCCGCTAGAGTTTAACTTTAGTACTGAAAGGGGCGCAACAGGTTCTTTTACCCTAGAAACGGACACTCCTCCCTCTAGCGAGCCAGCCTTATTAAGGATGGGGTTTACAGGGATTTCATACCCTAATGCTGTCTCTAACTTCTCTTTTTCAGCGCCCTATATAAATTTGAGCAGCGTCACCACTGACTTTAATGTCGTCCCATCCTTTACTTCTGATTTTATTGGTCTTCCTGCTAATTTGGGGGTTGTTAGCGCTGTTAGTTATCCACCAGGATGCATAACAGCACCAGGTTTAACCTGTTTATTTGATATTGCTGTACTCTACTCAGGTAACCTTTCAGAATTGCCCGAACTTTCTGATAAGCCCAATTCCTACTCTATAGGTCTTGGTGTTGATTTCTACGATCCGACAACTCGAGAGCGTCTCCGTGACGATATTACCAATCTTCAAGTTGTCCTTAGGCAACCTATCCCTGAATCAGGATCTAGCTTGAGTTTATTAGCTTTTGGTATTGCAAGCGTAGGTTTACTACTGAAACGTAATTTGGACAGAACAGGTAAGGCTACACAAGCCTTAATTCATGGCTCATAGTTTTTTGCCGCATTCCCCAAAATATCAAATTTTGTTTCACATTTAAACGCGCTGCAATTTCAGGAAATTGGGATTGCAAATAGTTTACTACCAAGGTGCGATCGCATGATTAAGCAAATATTTATGGATATGAAAAGGTTATCTATGGCTGTTGCAGGAGCAGCATTTCTAACTTTGGGAACTGTAGCTGTAAATCCAGCTCAAGCTGCTCTACTTGACTTTAGCTTTACTAGTCAAAGTGGTGCAACAGGAACATTTACCTTAGATACAGAAACTCCCCCCTCTAGTGAGCCAGCTTTAGGACTTGGACCTGACAATCCAGGGATTTTATACTCCAATGCTGTTTCTAACTTCTCTTTTTCATCACCACAGCTTCAGGTAAGTGGTGAAACTGCTGACTGGGAAGTTATCCCATCTATTTTTCTTGGTCCTCCTGGTAGTCCGGTTCTTGCTGGTGTTGATTATCCAACTGGGTGTGCAAGGGGAACTAATTTCACCTGTGTCATTAATATTGGTGTAGGCTACGCAGGGAACCTTCCAAAACTTTCCGATGACCCTAATTCCTACCCTTCCGACCTTACAGGTCTTGGTGTTATGTTAATTGACCCCATAACGCGAGAATCGGTTGGAATTGAGGAATTTACCCAATTTCAAGTAGTCCGTAAACAAGTTGTCCCTGAATCAGACTCTGGCTTAGGTGTATTAGCTTTTGGTATTGCTGGCGCAGGTTTACTACTGAAACGCAATTTGGACAGAAAGAAGCAGGTAGTTATCTAAAAAAATAGCGATCGCATTCCCCAAAATATCAAATTCTGTTCCACCATCAAACGCGCTGCAATCTCAGGAAACTGGGATTGCAGATAGTTTACTAACAAAGTGCGATCGCCTCCAGTCATTGCAATATTCCCTTGCGGAAAATCGCGCCACCACGCCTCAATAAAATCTTTGATTCCTGCTACTAGGGTATAGATAACCCCACTTTGCATAGCCTGTTGAGTATTAAGAGCATACCGCTGGGGAAGTTGCTGCGGTAATTCAACTTTTGGTAATTGTCCTGTTCTTCCACTAAGAGTCGCAAGCTGTAAGCCTAACCCTGGTAAAATTGCGCCTCCCACAAAACACTGATTAGCATCAGCACCTGTAAATGTCAGTGCTGTTCCAGCATCAATCACCAACATGGGAAAACCCCAAGTCTGTGCAGCACCCCACAAAGCCAAGGCGCGGTCGATTCCCAGTGTAGGATAAATCCCTTTTATGGGGACTTGGTCTAAGGTAATAATGCGAACATTTGGATAAGTTTGCCATAGTGCGGTTTGACTGGGAACGACAGAAGCGAGGAGGAGGGGAAGAGGGGGGGATGAGGGAGGGAGGGAGAGAGGGAGGGAGGGAGATGAGGGAGATGAGGGAGATGAGGGAGAGGTAAATTTCTCCTTGTTAGGTGGGAAAATTTCTGGTGGTAGGTTGTGCAGTGTTTGAGATTGAGATAGTTGCTGGACAATATCTGCTGGTAGATAGTCTGTATCCCAAGCATGAATGAGGGTTTCGCGTGCAAAGTGCGCCCAATGTAGCCGGGAATTTCCAATCATCAAAGCTAGCCAGAAAGAGCTATTAACCATTCACTATCAAATCAAGATAAAAAGAGCGCTTCTCAACAGAGTTATACTCTAAATTACAGCGGTTTTCAGCTAAAATGGGCATTGCTTACTAATATCTCAAATGTCTATCACATAAGCTTTTATGAGTAATGCCCACCCTGAAATTTGGGATTTAATCATAAAATAAGCGCTGTAATCTTTGTAAAGAGTAAGATTTACAGAGTGAAAAATCTTTAGTTTGGTAAACGCATAATGTCTACCTACATAGAGGCACAACAAAACATCCGCAATGGAAGTCATGCCGTAGTGATTGGCGGTAGCATGGCTGGACTACTGGCAGCGAGAATTTTAGTAGAACATTTTGAGCATGTTACTGTGGTGGAACGCGATCGCTTACCGCAGGAACCAGAACAGCGTCCGGGAGTACCCCAAGCTCATCACGTCCATGTATTGCTAACCCAAGGTCAACGCATTCTGGAGCAACTGTTTCCCGGTATAAAAGCTGAATTAGCAGCAGCTGGTGCGCCTAGTGTAGACTGGGTAGCAGAATGCTCCTGTTTGAATTTGTGGGGTTGGGTATCCCTTGGTTCTTCAGACTTAATCACTCGCACTTGTAGTCGTGCCTTATTAGAATGGGTGGTTCGTCGTCGTTTAAGTAACTATAGCAACCTGCAATTTTTGCCAACAACTCAGGTAAAGGGATTGCTGAATGACAATACCAATTCCAGAGTCAAAGGGCTACAAGTGCGCGGTCATGATGATTCTCACACAACAGAATTAGCAGCCGATTTGATTGTTGATGCCAGTGGACGCAATTCTCAACTGCCCAACTGGTTAGAAGAAATTGGTTACGAACCCCCTACTGAAACCGTCATTAACTCTTTTTTAGGTTACAGTACCCAGTGGTATGAACGCCCGGAAGGTTTCCAGGCTGATTGGAAGGCGTTATTAGTAGCTGCCAAACCGCCTCATGACAAGCGTGGAGGTGTCATTTTTCCCATTGAAGGTAACCGTTGGCAAGTACTCGTATCGGGTATTGGTCGAGACTATCCACCTACTGATGAAGCAGGCTTCATGGAATTTGTCCGCAGCCTCCGTACCCCAGCAATTTACAACGCACTTCAAAGCGCTAAACCCATTTCTCCAGTCTATAGCTATCGGCGTACAGAGAATTGCTGGCGTCATTACGAAAAGCTTTCTAGATTGCCAGAAGGATTGGTGGCTATTGGGGATGCTGTTTGTGCTTTCAATCCTGTTTACGGTCAGGGTATGACTGTTGCTGCGTTGAGTGCTTTAACCCTTAACCAGTGCTTGCAGGAGCAATTCCGGTATCAAAAGGGCAACTTCACAGGTTTAACTAAGCACTTTCAGAAGCAGCTATCTAAAGTTTTGCAAACTCCCTGGCTAATGGCAACAGGTGAAGATTTCCGTTGGGAAACTACCTCTGGTGGTCATCCTGACAAAATCACCCAACTGATGCACCGATACATGGATCAAATCATGCTGCTATCAATTAGCAATCCCAAAATATACCGCAGTTTTGCAGAAGTGACACATTTGGTTAAGCCTTCAAGAACGCTTTTTGCACCTGAAATTCTCGTACGAGTGATAGGGACCTTGCTAAATCAAAGTAGACAGGAGAAAGCCCTAAGACAAGGAGCCTATGCACCAAAGCAGGGATAGAACGAGGGGCGTTGCTGAATCCATGTATGAAAAAGATGTCGTGTGATTCCAAACCCTTGTAGAGACGTACCATGTGAGTCCAGCGCTGCAGGAGGGTTTCCCGACAGCAGGCGACTGGCTCTCCCGTTGGGGTACGTCTCTGCACTTGGATTCATACTTCAAATCAGCAACGCCGAACGAGGAATATGTGGAATGTAGATGACATAGCCTGCAATGGCAGGCTATTTTGCACAGTATTTGTCTTGTGGACTTTGTTTGACAAACCCCAGCCTGTAACCGACTATCTGACACTTTTAGTTTTTTTAAGTTATCTATAGATTTTTTATTAAAACTTTACAAATAACTCGTGTCACAATAGGGACAGAGTAATAAATACTCAGTTGCTAAGGAGGCTGGTTATGGTAGCGCTCACCGAAAGAACAAAAAAAAGGCTAACCATGCAGACTGTCGAGATTGCTCCGGATACGACGGCAATCCGTTCTCTGGATTGGGATCGCGATCGCTTCGACATCGAGTTTGGTCTGCAAAATGGTACTACATACAATTCATTCCTGATACGCGGTGAGCAAACAGCTCTGGTGGATACGTCGCATGAAAAGTTTCGCCAGCTGTTTTTGGATACCCTCAAAGGTTTGATAAATCCCGCAGAAATTAATTATCTCATTATTAGCCATACTGAGCCAGACCACAGCGGTTTAGTCAAAGATGTTCTGCAACTTGCGCCGGATGTCACCGTTGTTGGTTCCAAAGTGGCAATCCAGTTTCTTGAGAATTTGGTGCATACTCCGTTTAAGCGGCAAATTGTCAAAAATGGCGATCGCCTGGATTTGGGCAACGGACACGAACTAGAATTCGTGATTGCACCCAATTTACACTGGCCCGATACTATCTTCTCCTTCGACCACAAAACCCAAACTCTCTTCACCTGCGATGCCTTTGGGATGCACTATTGCTCAGATAGTACGTTTGACGAAGACTTAAAAACGATTGAAGCAGATTTTGAATATTACTACGAATGCCTGATGGCTCCCAATGCTCGTTCAGTTCTGTCTGCCCTCAAACGGATGGATGAACTGAAAAAAATCAGCATGATTGCCACAGGTCACGGGCCACTATTATACCACAATGTTGACGAACTGACAGGACGCTATCGTACGTGGAGCAAAACCCAGGCAAAAGCAGAAACAACTGTTGCAGTATTTTATGTTTCAAATTACGGATATAGCGATCGCCTAGCGCAAGCAATTGCCACCGGCATCACCAAAACAGGCGTTGGTGTAGAACTGGTGGACTTGCGTTCTGGAGTTGATTTACAAGAGTTGCGGGAACTTGTAGGTCGGTGTGCTGGAATTGTTGTCGGAATACCTCCAGCTTCTAGTGCAGCCAGTATCCAATCGGCTCTGAGCACGATTATAGGCTCTGTTAATGAAAAGCAAGCAGTAGGCGTCTTTGAATCAGGCGGTGGCGATGACGAACCGATTGACCCGTTGCTGAGTAAATTCCGAAATTTGGGTTTAACACCAGCCTTCTCAGGAATTCGGATTAAAGAAACTCCAGGGGAAGCTACATACAAACTGTGTGAAGAAGCAGGGACAGACTTAGGTCAGTGGGTGACGCGCGATCGCAGCATCAAGCAGATGAAATCTCTCGGTGCTGACCTCGACAAAGCATTAGGCAGAATCAGCGGCGGATTATACATCATCACTGCCAAAAAAGGTGATGTGTCCAGCGCCATGTTAGCTTCTTGGGTAAGTCAAGCCAGCTTCAAACCCTTGGGAATATCAATAGCTGTCGCTAAAGATAGGGCGATTGAATCACTCATGCAAGTAGGTGATAAATTTGTCCTCAACGCCCTGGAAGAAGGCAATTATCAACGTCTCATGAAGCACTTCCTCAAACGCTTTGCCCCAGGTGCTGACCGCTTTGAAGGAGTGAAAACCCAGCCAGCCGAAAACGGTGCGCCCATCCTTGCTGACGCCTTGGCATATATGGAGTGTGAAGTTATCAGTCGGATGGATGGTGGCGACCACTGGATTGTCTACAGCACCGTTTATGCAGGACGCGTTTCCAAACCGGATGCACTAACAGCGGTTCACCATCGCAAAGTCGGAAATCATTACTAAGTAAAAGGGACTGGGGATTAGGGATTAGGGATTAGGGATTGGGTAAGGTGCGAATCTTCACGCGGATTATTCTCTTTCCCCAGTACCCAATCCCCAGTACCCAATCCCCAGTGTTCTTTTTTCTTTCTTTCAAAAGCCATGACATCTACAAAACCCCGTGACGTTCAGGTTCTCCCCATCGCTACAGACACAACTGTGCTTCGTTCTCGCAGTTGGTCACGCCTGAGATTTGAAATAGAATATGCTCTAGCAAAGGGGACAACTGCTAATTCATATCTGATCAAAGCAGATAAAACCGCCTTAATTGACCCTCCAGGGGAAACGTTTACGCAAATTTACTTAGAAGCCTTGCAGCAGCGGTTCGATTTAACAGATATTGATTACGTCATTCTTGGTCACGTCAATCCCAACCGCGCCGCAACTTTAAAAGCTTTGCTGGAACTCGCACCGCAAATAACTTTTGTTTGTTCTAACCCAGGCGCAATAAATTTGCGTGGCGCACTGGAAAATCCAGATTTGCCAGTTATCGTGATGCGCGGGGAAGAAACTTTAGATTTAGGCAAAGGTCATAATTTGCAATTTATCCCCACCCCCAACCCCCGCTATCCAGACCAACTTTGCACCTACGACCCGCAAACAGAAATTCTCTACACAGATAAGCTTTTTGGGGCGCATATTTGTGGCGACCAGGTTTTTGATGAAGGCTGGGAGATATTTAACGAAGATAGGCGCTATTATTTTGATTGCTTGATGGCTCCTCATGCTCGTCAAGTGGAAACAACGCTGGATAAACTTGCCGACCTGCCCGTGAGATTGTATGCAACTGGGCACGGTCCTTTGGTACGCTATGCCTTAGTCGAACTGACGAAAGCTTACCGCCAGTGGAGTCAGCAGCAAACATCTGCCGATACAACGGTAGCGTTGATTTATGCCTCAGCGTATGGAAACACGGCAACTTTAGCGCAGGCGATCGCCCGTGGCATGACAAAAGCAGGCGTTGCTGTAGAATCAATTAACTGCGAATTCGCTGACTCCGAAGAAATCCGCGCTGCAGTTGAAAAAGCATCCGGCTTTGTCATTGGTTCTCCTACCCTTGGCGGTCATGCACCGACTCCTGTCCAAACAGCTTTGGGTATTGTTCTTTCCACAGCCACTAACAACAAACTTGCAGGTGTCTTTGGTTCTTTCGGCTGGAGTGGAGAAGCAGTTGATTTAATCGAAGGCAAACTCAAAGATGCTGGATATCGGTTTGGGTTTGACAGCATCCGCGTCAAGTTTAAACCCAACGATGCCACTTTGCAAATGTGTGAAGAAGCAGGAACCGACTTTGCCCAAGCCCTGAAGAAAGCTAAAAAAGTCCGTACCCCCAGCCAACCCGCAACAAATGTTGAACAAGCAGTTGGGCGCGTTGTTGGTTCACTATGCGTTCTTACAGCAAAGCAAGGCGATATATCCAGTGCGATGTTAGCTTCTTGGGTGTCTCAGGCAAGTTTTAACCCTCCTGCTTTAACAGTTGCTGTGGCGAAAGACCGCGCTGTGGAACTACTGACGCATTCTGGAAACAAATTCGTCCTCAACGTTCTTAAAGAAGGAAATCACATAGGGTTGATGAAGCACTTTCTCAAACCCTTTGGTCCCGGACAAAACCGATTTGAGGGTGTATCCGCCCAAGAAGCCGAAAATGGCTCTCCCGTTCTCACTGATGCTTTAGCATACTTAGAATGCTCGGTAAAAAACCGGATGGAAGCAGGCGACCATTGGCTTGTTTATGCGACTGTGGATAACGGCAAATTGCTAGATGATGATGGTATCACCGCTGTGCATCACCGCAAATCTGGTAACCATTATTAAGGTGATACTAAGCCCGTTTAAACACTCATCATTACCAACGCAACGTGCGTACACCCCACCCCTAACCCTCACGCTGGTTTGTATGCAATAAATGCTAGATGAGCTTTGGGTAAAGGGAATTGACCATAACTCTGGGTTGTTTCAACCTCAAAGCCTACTTGACGAAGCTTTGCTGTCACATCTGCCGCTTTGTATAACTGCTGACGGTGGACTTCGTCATCTCGTCTGTAATGTTCACCCACCTTGCGAAAAGTGATGATTCGACGGGTTAGTATTTCACTGTCTCGATCCTCTTCTTTTTGAACAAGTACTATCCAGTCCTCTCCCTCGGTAAAATTCTTGATTGGGGTTCCTGATGTCAGTTGTCCCGGTTCCGCAATGTCAAAGATAAAAACTCCTCCAGGAGTTAACGCGTTATATATACGGTAGAAGAACTCAACAAGCGTTTGGCTATTGTTGTCTAGATCAAACAGGTAGTTGAGGCATTCACCGAGAGAAATGACAGCATTGCATGGCGGAATATCAGCTTTGAACAGGGATTCGACTCGAAAATCGGCATCTGGTACTCTTGTTCGTGCAATTTCGATCATTGACTCAGAAATATCGATTCCGAGGACTTTGTAATCAGCCTTCGTAAATTCTTGCGCTGATAATCCACTTCCGCAACCTAAGTCTACTATTAGACCTTCCCGTATTTGGCTACGGTTTAGGATTTCCAAAATGCCAGGAGCAGATTTCAGCGCCCAATCACCGAAACCGACATCATGAATAAAGGCGAGGTCTTCTTTGTACCACTCATTCATCTTGCACGACCCTAGCATTGATTTTATAGCGCTTCTGGTTTAATAAAGTACAAATTTATCTGTGTCCATCTGTGTCCATCTGTGGTTCATTATTTCTTTGGTGTACCTTACTCCGGGTTCTTACCGCTATATTTTCCCAGTTTAGCTGTAGATAGAGATGCAAGATATGACATTTACTTTGTAGCGATCGCCTGAATCAACTCATTCGCCTCATCCTGCGCCAGTTGCATTGCTTGTCGTAGTGGTTGCTGTCCTAGTAAGGCACTGACAAACTGGTTGTCAAAATTGTTTATAATCGCTGCTGGATATTCACCTGCTTGCCAAGGCATAGCATAATCCACTCCTGCCACAAGTGCAGCCCGCAACGGGTCTTGGTCATAACCCAATTTTTGGGAAACAGATTTACGGGATGGCAAAGCGAAGCCTGTTTTCGTCCACTTTGTCATACCTTCTTTACCTGTAAGGTAAGAAATAAGCTTCCAGGCTTCGGCTTTGTGCTGGGTTTGTTTGTTCATCACGTAGGCAACAGTAAATACCATTGTGCCTTGATTGTTATTAATTCTAGGTAATTCTGCTGTTGCAAACTCTAGATTGGGAAAAGTTTCCGTTAGGTAGGGAATTGCCCAGTTACCCTCAATCACCATTGCGACTTTACCCTGACCAAACATTTCACTCCCTGAGTTGGTTCCAACATCAGATTTTTGTGCTGAGGAGCGGTCTTTTTGATACTGATCTACCGCCAATTGTAATCCTTGCAATCCGGCATCACTGGCAAAAGCTGCATAACCATTCTGGTCTACAACTTGACCACCAAAAGCTTTGATTTTGTAAGCCTGACGCGCTAATTCAGGGATTTCCCCGAAGCCATATTGGTCAATTCTGCCATCTCGGTTATGGTCTACGGTCAACTTCTGTGAGTAGGTGCGTAATTCCTCCCAAGTTTTTGGAGGTGTGGTTAACCCTACAGCAGCAAAAGCTTTTTTATTGTAAAACAGAGCAAGTGTGGAATAATCCTTGGGCAGACCATAAATATGATTACTGTACTTGAAGCTATTGAGTAGCCTTTGCTCAAAGTCAGCTAAGCCAAATTCGGAGGTAATATATGCATCAAGTGGTTCTAAAACATTCTGGCTCATGAAGAAAGGAGCCTCAAAAACATCTAAGTAGAATACATCCGGTGCAGCTTCACCAACTAAACGGGTTTTAATGACATCCATGTATTGGTCGTTGATGACCTCATGTCTAACTTTGATACCTGGATGCTGTGCTTCAAAGTCTTGTAATACCTGTTTCAAGAGTTTTTGCTCTGCTGGACTAGCTATCCAACCACCGAGTTTGATGGTTACAGGAGTTGGTGGTGAGGCGCTAGGATTGGGTAGATTGTGACAAGCAATAACCGAGAGGGCGATCGCTACTAACAGTCCCAAAAATTTCAACAATTTAGTTCGCATCACGGCTAGATAAAAATTCTGTCACTTTACATACTGTTTTTGTAGCTTAGGATGAAATTTCTTTGTTATGTAAATTTTTGCTGAGAAATACAAGTTAGAATAACAAACGATTGACCACACAGTTAGAGATGTTTCATCTACCTGTAGAGATAAATTATGGATTCTATTCCACTAGAAATGACTGCTTCTGAAATAACCCAGATTACAGTTTCGGAAACAGCACCCTCTCCTACCTCAAAACTCAGCCCACGGCTCTCTAAGGATGGTATTCGCACCAGCCTAAAAGCCTCAACCGTGGATGCTGTGTTCGCAACGTTTATGAATATTACTTGTAGCGGGATTTTGCTCAGTAATTTCCTGGTAGAGTTAGATGCCAGTCCCATGGTTTTTGGGATGCTGTCTTCTATCGCGATGATAGTAAATCTCATCCAGCCTTTGGGTGCTTACCTGTCAGAACGCACAACCAGTCGCTTTCGGTATTCCTTGTTGACAAACGGGACTAGTCGGTTACTCTGGCTACTTCTAGTCATTGGCATTGCAGCCCTAAGCTTAGGACGGATTAATTCTCACCAAGTGGTGATGCTGGTGCTGGTGATTGTCTTGTTAACCAATCTATCGGCAGCATTCGATAGTTCATCATGGCTGTCGTGGATGGCAACCCTCGTGCCTCGGCGGTTGCGGGGACGGTATTTCGGATTACGTAACAGTCTGGCTAGCCTAACCAATTTGGTTTGTGTACCTTTAGCGGGTCTAGCTGTCTCGAAATGGCCCGGTGGGACTCTACAAGGTTATGGCGTGGTGCTGTTTGTGGGTGTCATCTCGGGGCTAATTAGCTTGGGGTGTCAGTACTTCCAAGTGGATGTGAACCCACAGGAGCAAAACGCTGCTGCCATGAAATCTTCTGCCCAAAAGGCAGTTTCTGATGATGCAAATAATGCAACTGCTGAAGACAGCATCTGGAAGAACTCTAACTTTTTAAAGTTTCTGCTGTATTTCAGCTCGTGGATGTTTGCTGCTAACCTCAGCCTCCCCTTCTTCAACATGTATATGCTGGGCACGCTCAATTTAGAGGTAAGCTGGGTAACTTTCTATGGTAGCCTTCAAGCGGGGGCGAATCTGCTGATGCTCATCATCTGGGGCAGGTTAGCAGACAAAATCGGCAATCGTCCAATTTTGCTTGTTGTAGGGATGGTAGCTGCAAGCGTACCGGTGCTGTGGCTGGCGATTGGTGCTAACCTTATTGATTTGTGGGATTTGTGGCTGTGGTTGCCGCTGATACACATCTTTATTGGAGGTAACTGGGCAGCACTTGACTTGTGCAACAACAATCTGCACATAGAGGTGACACCAGTTAAAAATAAATCCATCTATTTCGCGACTACTGCTGCAGTTGGCGGGGTGAGCGGTGCTCTAGGTACCACCATAGGCGGTTTCGTCGCAGAAAACCCTTCCTTTGGAGGTTTAGCAGGATTGTTCGCAGTCTCTGCGGTATTGCGACTTGCAGCGCTTGTCCCCCTGATGTTTGTCCAAGAACCGGGAAGACAATCTTTCACCCAGATGGTACAAAATCTCTGGATATTTCGCAAAAACGTAGTTGAGAGTTAGGCACTAGCCTGGTTGGCAGACATACAGTCACTTATTGGTAGTTGATGACATATGTACATCAATTAAGTGATAAGATTTAAAAAGTTTTGTAAAGATTAATAAAGCTTTGCGTAAATTTCCCGCTTAGTAGCGATTAGAGTACACAGGTTGTTGATTGAATCTATAGCGGTTTGCATTTGCATACACTATAAACCGCATGGTAGGGGCACAGCATTGCTCATACGTGTCAACAATCACGTTTAACCATTAATTCCACGTTGGTTTGACCCCACCCCCAACCCCTCCCCGCAAGCGAGGAGGGGCGAATACTGCGGTTGCATAAAGCTTGCAGTTTCAAGTCAAGAAGTATGTATCTATTAACCGCCTCCGTGCTTGCGGGCTATCCATTACCCGGATCTTTCTCAACATTTACGAGAGTAATCACTCACGTTTTTTCTAACCCTGAGGTGTTAACGTTGAAATCGTGAAAGTGGTGTAATCAAAGCCTTGCAGAACTAAACCGCTTCAACACAACACTAAATAATCCTACAGCTAGCATTCCTCCTATCATATGAGGTTCAGGAGCTGACACAGATCGTTGGCTTAACGACCAGCGAGTAACTGAAAGAGCCTCCGCTTCTCTCTGTCGAGATCCAAACGGAAAGCCAAAACCATTACCAGTAGCGAAGATTCCTACTGTAGCGCTATTAGGAGCTAAAACGCCATTAGTCTGATAGCTATTAGAAAGAATGAATCCAAAATTATCATTTCCACCAAAAGGAGTAGCCGAGGGTATATTAGGGTCGTTCTGAAATCCAGTAAGATTAAACACATTCCCAGAAAAAGAAATTCTTGAGTTGTGGATGAAATTTAAGTTAATCGTTGGCTCTGCCGAATAACGCGCGGATAAATTTCGCAGATTTTGTACTGTATCTCCATCTGATTGCAAATCTCCTTCTACTGAGCCTGATATAGTATTTCCTGTTAGAAATTCATAAGAAAAATCGAAGACAGCAGCCTCAGCAGGATTTCTAGATATAAAGAATCCTAGTCCAACAACTATAGTGATAGCAGAGAGTTTTTGAAGCAACATATTTTTCCTCTAGAGAAAAGACTGATTTGAGTTGTCAAGTATGATACATTGAGTCATCTTTTATAAACTCATCGGAAGTTACTTTGCTTGTTATGCAAAGTATCGGTTTTTTTAACATTTCTTCATGAAGATTGTCACCGACGCTATTACCGAGGACAAAACCTGTACAAAAGGCAAGGTTCCTTTTACGATTACCCGTTCTGCCTCCACAGATACACGTGTGCCCCAAATCAAGCAGTTTATTGGAATAATTTCTGATTAAACGCGAAAAATCCTGCTTGTTTTGAAGAGAGTTGCGCGTTTCTTACAGGGTTTTTATAAAGTTTTGTAAAGAAATGGCTGGTTTTGCATAAAACTTGCACTTTTTAGCTGACTAGTAAGCAGGAGTTTCCTTGATGGTTCACTAACCGTGCTTCATTCAGAAAAAGAGCGCAACTACTGCAAAGTTTGGAAGAGTACAATGTCTGGGATAACTACTCGTTGGGGCTGGTTTTTAGGAATTGCGATTGGAGGTACGCTTTCTTTGTCTGGAAATTGTGCTAACGCCCAAATTACTCCTGATAGCACTCTACCCAATAATTCCAATGTCACACAAGTGGGTAATACTAGCGTTATCAATGGAGGAACGCAAGCCGGAAGCAACCTGTTTCACAGCTTTGGGAAGTTTTCTATTCCTACTGGTGGCACTGCTTTCTTTAATAATGCTACTGATATTGGGAACATTTTTAGTCGGGTAACGGGTGGGTCAGTATCAAACATTGATGGGTTAATTAAAGCTAATGGTACAGCCAACCTGTTTCTGATAAATCCTAATGGGATTATTTTTGGGCGTAATGCCTCGCTGAACATTGGCGGCTCATTTCTAGCAAGTACGGCAAGTAGCTTGAAGTTTGCTGATGGCTTTGAGTTTAGTGCGACTGCTCCACAAACTACGCCGTTACTGACTGTAAGTGTTCCTATTGGTTTGCAATATGGGGGAAATCCAGGACGTATCCTCAATCAATCCGAAGCCAATCCAGATAATGCAACCAATAGTTTTAGACCACCTGTTGGTCTACAAGTGCAGCCTGGGAGAACCTTAGCGCTCGTGGGTGGTGATGTGAGTTTGGATGGTGGGGCATTGACTGCTCCCGGTGGTCGAGTTGAGTTAGGAGGAGTAGCAGGAACAGGAACTATAGGACTGAATGTGGATAGCAACAATGTGTTTTTGGGTTTTCCCAATGACCCAGCACAAGTAAATATTTACTCTCAGAAATTGTCTTTGAGTTTTCCCAACAATCTAGCCAAAGCAGATATTTCCGCTTACAAAGCCTCAATTGAAGCTAATTCTATTCAGTTACAGGGCAAGCAAATTACGCTCACTGGTGGTTCAAATATTCGTGCAACAGATTCCTCGTACCTATGGCAACCGTCGATAACTTATGTAACCTCATTAGAGGGAGGTAATATAATAATTAATGCAGAGAAATTGACTGTTCGTGATGGCTCGTCTGTAAATGCTATTTCCTGGGATTCCTCTGTTTCTGGAGGAAAGTTAACAGTAACTGCCTCGGATTCTGTGGAATTAAGCGGTACATTAAACAATCAACAAAGTGAATTAAGAGTTGCTAACTTACCAGGTAACAGTTCAGATAACAATGAACAATTAACTATTTCTACTAAAAAATTAATTATTCGAGATGGAGCACAAGTAAGCTATTTTTCTGCTAGAAACAGGGCACAGGGAGAGGGGAACCTTACTATCAATGCCTCTGACTCTATAGAACTTACAGGTATCTCTACAGAACGCTATCAATATATACCATTCAATGATGTGTCAGAAGATGGTCGGTTTATAAGTGGCATATTTTCTACTGTTTTTAATGTTGGAGGTATTGGAAGTATAACCGTTAACACCAAAGAACTGCTGATTCAAGACGGAGCAAGAATTTCAGCTTCTACTTTTAGTATTGGTAAAGGCGGAACTTTAAACATTAATGCTTCCGACTCTATACAACTAAATGGAAGGTCGGCAGATGGTCAGGTTAACAGTGGTCTGTTTGCCACATCAACGTTGAGCACTGCTGGCAGCATAAATATTAAAACTGGGCAATTGAATGTCCAAAATGGGGCTGAAGTAACTGTGAGCAGTAAAACAGGAAGTGCAGGCAACATAGAAGCTGTAGCTCGCTCTATCCAACTGGACAACCAAGGGAAACTTACAGCTAACTCAGTAACGGGTGCAGAAGGAAATATTTTTCTAAGAGTACAAGATTTACTGCTGTTGCGCCGCAATAGTGAGATATCTGCTGTCTCAGGCACACCACAGGCTGGTGGAAAGGGGGGCAATTTTCAGATGGATGCCAAATTCATACTTGCTTCAGAAAATAGCGACATAGTTACCAATGCTTTTACTGGTAGTGGAGGAAATATTGCTATCCGTTCCCAAAGCATCTTTGGCACCCAATTCCGGCAACAGCAAACTCAAGAAAGTGATATTGTTGCAACTGGACAGGTCACATTAAACACACCCGATGTAGACCCTAGCCGGGGATTAGTGGAACTGCCCATAAATCTGGTTGATATTTCACAGCAAATTGATACTAGCTGCAATCCCAACAGTAGTCAAACAGCTAGTTCCTTTTTTATCACTGGACGCGGCGGCTTATCCCGCAATCCGTTTGAGATGTTGACATCTGACGCTGTTCTGGTAGACTGGGTAACTCTCAACCCAAACACTGACAACCACAACAGTCCATCTGTTTCCACAAATCTCACAAACCCCACACCAGAACGGATTGTAGAAGCTACTGGCTGGGTGATAAACTCTAAAGGTGAGGTGATTCTTACAGCTAATCCACCCACTACTTCATCTCATGGTTCATGGCAAAATCCTGTATCTTGCCGTAGTTTTTAGATGTCAATTTTGTCCGTTGACTATCGCAACCCCTACCTGTACACTTGAACAGCCCCACTTAGTAGAGCGTATTTGCTGTAGCTAGCGATGCAACGGACAGTTAGTCCGTACCTTCCGGGCTTACCATACTGGCAGCGGGAGACGAGTTGATGCAGGCGATCGCTCTACCGTTGATAGGTGAGTTTCAAACTCCCGATGTCAAGCACGAAGAAAGTTAAGTACGACTAACACTACTCGCTGATTGGGAAAAAGCTAAAAGTGACAATACAACGCATTTAGGAAGTTAGGAGTTAGAAGTGAGGAAGTTTTCACTCTAGCTCCTCACTCATAACTTATAACTTCTATGACTCAGCAACAGTAGAACTCAAACTTCTTGTCTCCCAAACGACCATATTATGAGTTGTCGTTGGTGCGGGTGGCTGGTGCAAAGCAATCAACTGTGCTAAAGTTCTCTTGAGCGCAGTACGAGGCACAATCTCATCGACAAAACCGTGCTTTAGCAAATCTTCCGCACTTTGAAAATCCTCTGGCAGTTTTTCTCGTAGGGTTTGCTCAATCACTCGCCGACCAGCAAAACCAATCGTAGCTTTCGGTTCTGCCAAGATAATATCGCCCAACATGGCAAAACTAGCCGTGACACCACCTGTGGTGGGGTTTGTCAAAACGGGAATGTACAGTAACCGCTCTTCCCGATGACGCTGCAAAGCTGCTGAAATTTTCGCCATTTGCATCAGCGAGAGCATCCCTTCTTGCATCCTCGCTCCACCAGAGGTACAAACAATAACCACAGGATACCGTCGCTGAGTGGCTTGCTCAATCAGGCGGGTGAGTTTTTCTCCCACAACAGACCCCATGCTTCCACCCATAAAGCGGAAGTCCATGACGCCAACAGCAACGGGTAAACCGTCTATTTGACCCAAACCAGTTTTAACGGCGTCTACTAAGTTTAGTTTGTCCTGCATTTCCCGTAGCCGATCGCTATATGCTTTGCGATCGCGAAATTGCAATGGATCGGTGGGACGCAAATGCTCATCTATCGGTCTCCAACTGTTTGCGTCAATCAATTGACGGATGCGCTCATCGCTATCAACTCGATTATGATGTCCACACTCGACGCAAACCATTTGGTTCGCTCTCAGGTCTTTGGTATATGTCAAGACACCACAGTTAGAACATTTATGCCACAGCCCATCAGCAATTTCACGTTCTTGGCGTTCCAGGTTGGTAGACCCTGATTTCCGTCGATTTGCAAACCAATCTAACAGAGATTTTAAACCGCGTGATTCTTCGTTGTTCGCCATTTGTATTTTATTTGAGTGGATAGTATGTCGAAAAAAGGTCAAGCCCCTTGTTTGTTGTCTTTATTCTTTTATCATTAGTCCTTTGTCCATACTAAGGATTAATGACTCATAACTGATAACTACTTATTCAAATTCCTCTTATAAGCAAATCAGACCTTCTGTATACATCTTTGGTTGCCAGCTTAACGAAAATACGTAAACAAATTCAAGTCTCTTGCTCGTCTTCTGGGGGACTTAAGAGTAGCAACGCAGTCCACTTATCTTGTAAACGTACTTGTAAAGCGGCTGGAGTCCCAGCCCCCAAATACGATTTCACCCCCAAATCAATAATTTTTGTTGATATATCATGAGAGGCAAGCAGTTGTTGCATTAATTCTGCTTGCCAACGAGTACTTGTTGTTAAGAGAGTGATCCAAGTCACTATGTTGATATTACCAAAAGCTGAAAGATAGATGGGGTGATGAAATTTACAGTTATAGTGTAGCGGGGAATGGTGAGATAGGGAGATGGAGGAGTGAGAGGGTGAGGGAGTGAGGAAGTGATTTGTTGGGTTGTGTTCTTGTGTTTCAACTGGTTGGAAAGAATAAGCGCAGGTAGGAAGCTAAAATAGCTTCGCCGCCAAATAGAGTCATGAGTGCACCGCAAGCGAGAAAAGGACCAAAGGGTATCTTTTGTCCCCATTTTTGAGGCGATAGTATTATACTACCTCCACCTATGATCGCTCCCAGGACACAAGCAAGAAAACTAGCAACAAGCAAATACTTCCATCCTAGCCATGCTCCCATCATCGCTGCTAATTTGGCGTCTCCTGCACCCATAGCAGTTTTGCCTAAGACAATTGAACCAATGATTCTAATGGCATCAAACAGCCATAACCCCACCACTGCTCCTACGATCGCGATCATGAAATGATCTACCAATCCTAGCCAACTCGCTTCTAATAAAAAACCATAAACCATCTGAAACACAATTCCCATGACCAAACCCGACTTAGTCAACGAGTTGGGTAATGTCATTGTATCTATATCTACCAGTGATAGCGCTAATAACCAACTGCAAAACGCCCAGTACCCTATTGTAGAGAGCGAAAATTTAAATATCCAAAAAATTAGTAAAAAAATAATACCCGTTACCCCTTCTACCACAGGGTAACGGATAGAGATTTTACTTTTACAATAACGGCAACGCCCTCTTAACCATAGCCATCCCAACACTGGGACATTATCGTAGGGTTTGAGCTGGTTTAAGCAATGGGGACAGCGAGAAGGCGGAAAAAGAATCGACAGCTGAGTTGGTAAACGATAAACGACAACATTTATGAAGCTACCAATAGAAGCTCCTAGGGTGAAAACTATGACACTTGCCTGGACTATGATCAAGGTGTCCATTCAGTCAATTGTCCTTTGTTATTTGTCCTTTGCTCAAAGGTTATAACACTGACTCATGACTCATCACTTGTGACTTAATACATATACGATTCAATTTGATTCAACTGCACGAAACATTCTTCTGGCAAGAGGATTGGTTGATTGGTAAAAATCACCTTACCTCGGTGATTAAATCGGTTAATTGCGACTCCTGAAGGTTGCCCAGTCATCTCGGGATGTACCTCACAGTAAATGTGATAAATCTGACCAGCGGCTCTGATGACGGCAGGATCAATCAAAGGTGGCTGATTTTTGGGGTTGGTATAATTTGCTTGTCCTTGTTTTAAAGCGTACACCACTCACTGTTTCTTGTTGTAGGTTTGTGTTAATAGTTTATCCGAAAAGTTTCAGCAAATGTTGCCAAAATTGTCGGTTTGAGCCTAGGCAATTATTCGGCTTCGAGGACTTGAATAAGTGCCTCGCCCATAGCGCGGCAACCCAGAAGGTTCATGCCCGGAGACATTATATCTCCAGTGCGATCGCCTCTTTGTAAAACTTGTAACACTCCTTGTTCAATGTGATCTGCTGCACTTGGTTCGTTCAAACCATATCGAAGCATCATAGCGGCACTCAAAACTTGTGCTAAAGGATTTGCCTTATCCTGTCCTGCAATATCTGGGGCGGAACCGTGGACGGGTTCAAACACTCCTGGATTAGAAGCACCTAAACTCGCAGAGGGTAACATCCCAATACTGCCAGTCAGCATAGCAGCGGCATCCGAGAGAATATCGCCAAACAAGTTACCTGTAACAATCGTATCGAACTGTTTGGGAGCGCGTAACAACTGCATGGCTGCATTATCTACATACATATGAGAGAGTTCCACATCCGGAAACTCTTGAGCAAGTTTGATGATGCGATCGCGCCACAGTTGAGAAACTTCCAACACATTCGCCTTATCCACAGAACAAAGTTTCCCTGCGCGTTTGCGTGCAGCTTCAAACGCCACCCGTCCAATGCGCTCAATTTCTGATTCGGTGTAAGCCATCGTATTCACACCCCGCTTTTCACCAGTTTCTGTTTCAAAAATGCCCTTAGGCTTGCCAAAGTAAATTCCACCTGTAAGTTCGCGTACCACCAAAATATCAACACCTTCGACAACTTCGCGTTTCAAGGAAGAAGCATCAATCAATTGCGGTAATATTTTCGCTGGGCGCAAATTGGCGAATAATCCCAACCCCGCCCGCAGTCCTAACAAACCTGCTTCCGGGCGTAAATGGGATGGTAGAGAATCCCACTTGTAACCACCAATAGCCGCTAGTAAGACAGCATCGCTGTTGCGGCATATATCTAAGGAGGCGGCTGGTAGGGGTTCACCCGTAGCGTCAATGGCTGCACCACCGATGAGGGCTTCCGTGAATTCAAACTGAATATCAAACTTCTTCCCTACGACTTTCAGCACCTCTACCGCCACTGCCATAATTTCGGATCCAATGCCATCGCCAGGGAGTAGGGTAATGCGGTATTGCTGTGCCATAGTTTCGTTTTAGCTGGGTAAATGTTTAATCGCGCAGAAAATCTTGCAGATTAAATATCATACCTAGCAAGTGTACGCTCATGAGTAGCAATCGAGCAAAAAACTGGGTTAAGCCTGTAATCCTTATTTGGTGGTCATATCAGGTTCAGTTAATCACCCACAATTCCCCTACGCCCCACGCCGCTTTGCGGCGTGGGGCGATTTTATTATTATGTAATTCAAAGGACTTGATATAAAAGATTAAGAAACGCCAAGGAAATGAGTAAACACGTGCGTGATAATCTGGACTCGCCCGAGCAGGAGAGGCAAGAGGAGGCGGCGGAGTGGAAAGCTTACACTCAACAGCAACAGGCGCAGGAGGAGGAACGGCAAATCTCAGAAGAGCAGCGGCAAACCTCAGAAGAGCAGCGGCAGTCTGCCGAACAAGACAGGCAGTCAGAGGAGAAGCAGCGACAGACGGCGGAAAAAATCAGGCGGGCTACTGAACAAGCGCGACTGGCTACTGAACAAGCACGACAGGTGGCTGAAGAAAGCAGGCTGGCGGCTGAAGAAAGCAGGCTGGTTACTGAACAAGCACGAGTGGCAGCTGAACAAGCGCGACACGCAGCTGAACAAGCGCGACACGCAGCTGAACAAGCACGAGTGGCTACTGAACAAGCGCGACACGCAGCTGAACAAGCGCGAGTGGCTCAACTGGAGCAAGAGGAGATTTTGAAGGAGATGCGGCAGTCTGCCGAACAAGCGCGACAAGCTCGTAGTAAAACCGATTAGTGCAGGAAGCAATACTGTTGGGTACAGCCTATCAGGAAAATAAAAAAAAAGTATTTATACGCAATCTTTGGGTTATTTCCTTGTATGTTTGTTATGACCTCTCAAGGAGAGAAAAGTTTATGGATCTCAATAAGATCAGCCAGGTTGCTATCCAACTGTTAACTGAATTTGGACTAAAGCTTTTAGGTGCGATCGCCTTATGGATCGTTGGTCAAAAGTTAATTGATTTTGCATTGAAACTGGTGCGGCGTGGTTTCAGAAGCCAGCATGTTGATCCGACAATCGTTAGCTATCTTCTCAATATCATTGGCGTCACCCTAAGAATCGTTCTTGTTGTTGCACTTCTCGGGTTTTTTGGGATTGAAACAACCTCGTTTGCAGCATTATTAGCTGCTGCTGGCATAGCTATTGGTGCCGCATGGGGTGGACTACTGGCAAACTTTGCAGCAGGTGCGTTTTTAGTTATCTTTCGACCGTTTAAAGTTGGTGATTTCATTACAGCTGCAGGCGTCACAGGTACGGTTACAGAAATTGGACTGTTCACGACTTCAATTAATACGCCCGAAAACGTCTTGACGATTGTCGGCAATAACAAGATATTTGCAGACAACATCCAAAACTTTTCAGCCAATTCTTACCGTCGCGTTGACCTCGTTGCCCAACTCCACCATAATGTGGATCACAACGATGCAATTCGGCTTTTAAAAGCCAGAATTAGCGAAATTCCTAATGTTCTCACAAATCCAGCACCAGATGTAGAAATTCTAGAGTTCAACTTGGCGGGAACCGTACTAGCAGTACGTCCTTACACCAATAATGAACACTACTGGCAGGTGTATTTCGACACTAACAAAGCCATTAGCGAAACCTTTGGTCAAGCTGGCTATCCTGCTCCCGAACACCGCTATGCGATTAGTGAATCATCTCATAATGGCAGTCAAGCTACTCTCTTAACACCACCTGTTGCATATTAATACTGCAGCAACAAATTCAAGATTTAACTTTTCAAATACTGTTTAAGATTATCCCCTTCCAAGATCAGCATGGAAGGGGATTATTTTGCTTAATTATAAACAAAAGTTTATACATATCACCGTCCGTTGAGGATTTGTGAAATCTGGCATACAGGGTGTTGACTGTCAACTGTTAACCGTCAACAGCCACCATGGATATTTTTTACAACTCAAATAGGATTGCTATATAAAAGTAGAAAATGTGCAAAGCCTAGAAAGAAAATCAAGTTTTGATTAAAACTAGTTTCAATTTCCGAAACAAGCCTGACAAATACTGTAGCCAGAAGCTACGCTGAGTGTTATTGAATAATTGCAGCTAAACAAACAGGGTAGGCTACCAGACGCGCTAGATGTGGACAGTTCTCTATGTCATAGTGTCGTGCCCGTTAAAATTTCAGTCTAGATGACTGAATGCAACTCAGTATAATTCCAAACCGCACCAGTAGCTATGACAAAAGAATTGGCAATTCGCACCTGTGGACTGACGAAGCAATTTGACAGACACGTTGCCGTTAATGATATTGATTTAGAAATAGAAGCGGGTGAAGTTTACGGACTGATTGGTCCAAATGGTGCAGGGAAAACAACTCTCATCCAAATGTTAGCAGCAGCCCAGGAACCAACGACGGGTGAGATTTATATTAATGGCGATCGCCTACGCCGCGACAAAACCAACCCCACCCTCAAGCGCCGCCTGGGTTACTTACCCGATGACTATCCGCTGTACGACGAACTCACAGTCTGGGATTACCTAGATTATTTTGCCCGACTTTATAAATTACGAGAACCACGCCGCACTCAACGCCTACACGAAGTTTTAGAACTCATACAACTCGGTAATAAACGCAATAGCTTGATTTCAACCTTATCGCGAGGAATGAAACAGCGTTTGTGTTTGGCGCGAACAATTATCCACGAACCGATTGTCTTGCTGCTTGATGAACCCGTTTCAGGATTAGATCCCATCGCCAGGATGCAGTTTCGCGAAATCATCAAAGTGTTGCAAGAAGCAGGGATGACGATATTAATTTCCTCCCACGTTCTCAGTGATTTGGCAGAACTGTGTACCTCAGTGGGAATTATGGAACTCGGTTTCTTGGTAGAAAGTTCATCGCTACAACAACTCTACCAGCGTCTTGCCCGTCAGCAAATAGTCATATCGACTTTAGGGAAGCTAGACGAACTTTTAGGCGAACTGAAAAATAATCCTTTCGTGGAAGAGTGGGAGATAATGTCTACAAAAAACAGTGTGCGGGTAAATTTTTCTGGAAAAGAGGAAGATTGTGCAGATTTGTTGCGATCGCTTGTTAAAGCTGGTGTTCCTCTGACTGATTTTCACTGTACTCAAGAAGACCTAGAAACAATTTTCCTCAAACTAGGTCATAAGCAAGCATCTTGATGAGTCATTAGTCATTTGTAGAGACGCGCCATCGCGCGTCTAAACGACGAACTTTGATGCAAATTGATTCACTTAATTGTGGAGTTTCTTTCAAATGATAATCAACTTTATAGAAAAACTCGGCGATTGGAATCCGCAATTGTTACGAGAACTTAAGGGTCGCCTGAAAGTTTTTCCGGCTGTGATAGCGGTTGTGACTTCTCTACTTGTTCAGTTAGTTGTTTTCCTGTATCAATTGCGGGAACTTCCTGGCGAAAACTACTCGATGTACGCACAATACTGCAAAGTAGGTTTAACTTTTGAGCAAGCAAGAATCAAACTTGACAGAGAACTGTCAATACAATATCAACAACTGCAAGAACAATTTCGTCGCTATAGCAGTTCTACTGAGTTCGACCAGGTAAAACTTGAGCAAGTTAAATCACAAATAACAGAAGTAAAATACAAACAACATCATATCCACCAAACCTTAAGTAATCGATTTTGTCCTTTAGACCAAATTGATATGCAAATGTGGTGGCGTGACCACTGGCAATATATATTCCTATCGCTGAGTGTGATTTTTATTTTCACACTGTTAGTTGCTGGTACGTATTTGCTTATTAATAACTTAGCAACGGAAGAACGGCACGGTACGCTGAATTTTATTCGTCTCACTCCTCAGTCGGAAACCAGTATTTTGACTGGCAAAATGCTGGGTGTTCCCATCTTAATTTATCTGGTCATCCTCACAGCAGCACCTTTACATTTCTTGGCTGGAAGTGCTGCCAATATTGCCACAAGTTACATATTGAGCTTTTGGGCTGTACTAGCTGCTTGCTGCATTTTCTTCTACAGTGCTGCACTGCTGTTTGGTTTATGTTGCCGTTGGTTCAGTGGTTTTCAACCTTGGTTAGGTAGTGGTACTGTTCTATTATTTTTGTTACTAACTCTAGGTTTGGCATCTGAAGACACAAATATCGTTGACACTGGTTTGTTTAGAATATTCAGTCCCTTGGATATAACCAATTATCTCTTCCCACAATCGTTCAATATATACAATGGTGGACCGTTCAAAAAATTGCAGTTTTTTAACTTGCCAATTGGGAAAAGTATTGTTGGTATTGTGAGTTTGCACTTATTGAATTATGGGTTGTGGACTTATTGGATTTGGCAAGCACTCAAGCGTTGTTTTCGTAACCCCAATTCTACTATTTTAAGCAAAAAGCAAAGTTATTTCTGGATGGCTTGTTTGCAACTTGTCAACTTTGGAGTTTACTTTGGAGTTTACCAAAATATCAATGGCTTTACTTTATATGATGTGCGAAGATACTTAACGTGGCTATATCCTTTGAATTTGTTGGTATTTCTGGGGTTAATAGCAATTCTCTCACCGCACCGTCAAACTGTACAAGATTGGGCAAGGTATCGACACCAAAATGTTACGAGTAGCAATAGTTCTTCTCGGAAAAACTCTTTGTTAGAAGATTTAATTTGGGGTGAAAAAAGCCCAGCCGTTTTGGCAATAGCCATCAATATTGTCATCGCTACAACCCCTTTATTAGTGGGGATTTTACTTTGGTATCATCCTGCGGAAGTTAACCTTGTTGATAAGATGAAGGCACTTTTGGCTGTGGCTTTGTTCATAAGTTTGATAATGATTTACGCCACTCTGACTCAACTTATGCTGTTGATGAAAACTCCCAAGCGTGCTTTCTGGGCTATTGGTACTGTAACAGCAGCAATGTTTTTACCACCGATACTGTTAGGAATACTAGGCATTCATGCACACAACAATCCCATTTTATGGCTATTAACAAGTTATTCTTGGGTGGGTATTTCAAAGGCTGGGACTACCACAATTTTTATGGCTTTTCTAGGTCAGTTGAGCATCTTAGCATTGTTAACCTTCCAGTTGACACGCCAAGCGAAATTAGCAGGGGAGTCTGCTACACAAGCATTGTTAGCAGGGCGATAAGTTTTGAGACGAACCGTATTGTGCTATAAGCAAATAAACTTTCCCATTTTTAATTTTGACATATCATTTTACCACAAAAGTTGGTAAAATATGGAAAAAGTTGATTCCAGCAGTTTTCAATTGGCTAGAACACACGGCAGTACTGTAGGGGCACAGCAATGCTGTGCCCTTACCATGTGGTTTGTACTTTATGCTTTTGAAAGCGCTGTATTTCCGGGCGGTTATGCGGTCTATTGAACTCTCCTGGCTTTGAAAAACCAGGATTCTAGACTGTTGTTGCTACGTGGGATAGGTGCCACACTCCGCAACGTTGTCTCATGTTTTTTGTAAAACACGTTGGCTGGTTCAAACAGCCCTACCCGCCTCGCCCCCGAAGGGATGTGCGGCTACTTTGGTATCTTCCAACCATGAAGATTTTACGTGTTGATGGCTCTGAAAAGACTTTTCAACACAACCCCATATCTTCAATTGTCCTGGTTCAGTATGGCATCACGTTTGTTTTTTGGAGTTTTTCATCCTGTGTTACCATGACATCAATATAGCATATTAATGATGTCATGCGTAGATTTAGTACAAGATTTTCGCTCATAAGAGTATGAAGAATTGGTAAAACTAAGTAAACGAAAAGAGAGGTCAATGAATGACTTAATCAGAGAAGCGCTAAGGCAATACATTGAAAGAGAAACAAAGGGCTAAAGCCCTTCGGGTCGGGTATCCCGTCCCTGTTTAAAACACAGATGTAGTTTTCCTCCGTACGTCAAACTACATCTTCCCTTCGGGACGCTACGCGAACAGGGGTTCTCACCCTCCCAATATGCTTTGATAGAGAATACTGCAAGATATTCAGATGTTCTCTTATTCCAAATTAAATAACCAAGATTCAAAATGACTCAATTATCTACCGATGAAATTCGGTACTATCGAGAAGTTTTGCCAGATGATGCATCTGCACAGGAAGCGTTGACTAAGCTGGAACAAAACAACGGCGACATTGACGCTTGTTTAGATGAAATTTTGTTAGAGAAATTCAGTGCGCCGAAAGACTATCAAAAATCTCTGCGGGAAGTGACACTGAAGCGGTTGCGGAAAGAACTCTGCGGCGCTGATGAGAGTTTCCGTACCAAGGTGCAGGAATACAAAAAAAATCCGGCTAGTGCGCCGTTACTCTCAGCGTTGATTGTCTCTTTGCTAGGCATGAGTGGAGTGCCGCTCGACCCCACCATTGCGACTATCATTGTGTTGTACATTGTCCATATCGGCATCGATATATTTTGTGAATACACGGAACCGGATGCTGATGCTTCTGGAAACCAACCGCCAGGAAACCAACCCTGAAGCACCCCACCCCCTAACCCCCTCCCCGCAAGCGAGGAGGGGGAATTTACTGTTTTGGTAATCTCTCTAAAATCTCCCGTGCTTGCTCAGCCCAATATTCATCCTTATACTCAACATATATCTGCTACGTAAATCCTAGACAAGTCTAGACATTCTACTTCTTTCTTCTCGGGGA
>NZ_CAWUDP010000066.1:0-59805 GCF_963920835.1 Scytonema sp. PCC 10023 | reverse complement strand
GTGCAGAACGCGAATTGTGCTGTTTACGGCTTTGGGAGAACCAATGAGTGTATGTTTGATGGATTGTCTTTCTGGAGATGCTTGAGAGTGAGTTTGATTGGGGATGGGTGTATTTGCGTTGTCAGCACTGGACAAAAAACCTTGAGTTATGGATTGTAAAGAATAATTTGCACCATCAAATTGTGCCACCGCGCTTGCTTGCCATTGCAGGTATTGTTCCAAGTCTAATTGAGTAATTACTTGCTCGTCATATCCAAGCGCTTGTAGTTGTGTCATCATTTATTTATCTCCATTCGATATGGGGGTTATAAAGCGATCGCCTGTCCAATTGGCCCTGGAAGCGATCGCTTTTTGCTGTCTGTGCAGCAATGTTTATATCATAACTCATCTTGCTGTTAATTGCAATATTATTAGCTTCTAAAAAGATGATTTAAATATCTATGCGAATCTTAAGGTGTACTATAGGATGCGAAAACGATGATAGGGATAGTGACGTGAGCAAACGATTTACTGTAACTCTTCCAGACTCAGTATTTGAAGATTTAGAGGTGTTAGCAGATGCACAAGGTAGACCAACAGCTAACCTTGCAGCTTTTTTGATTGAAATTGGTATCAAGGAGAGTAAAGAACGCGGCGAATTTCCAGAAAAACCAAAAACCTCCAAAGCCAAGAAGGCTAAGGAGGATGGATGAATCAAAATACTATCGACGGCAGGGTGTACAAAAGCACATTTTTTCGTTTCCGTTACATAACACCTACCCAAAGCTACCCATAATTGGAAATATCTACTTTGGGCTTCGTTTACTTCCTGCAACAGGACTGGAGAAGTCGGCAACAAGACCAGTCCACAGGCGCGAGCTCCGTCTAACTGACGACTCTTGACAAATTGATTGCAGCGTTCAAGTCTCTGTCTAAACTGAATCCGCACTCGGAACATTCAAACACTCGCTCATCCAAAGTGAGTGTTTCTTTTTTACTTCCGCAGTTTGAACATGTCTTGCTAGACGGAAACCAACGGTCAACTACGACAAGCTTTGAGCCATACAACTTACATTTGTAGGTCAACTGGCGACGAAACTCAAAAAACGACATATCAGCAATAGCTTTAGCCAGTTTATGATTCGCCATCATTCCTGACACATTGAGGTCTTCTATCACTACTGTGCCGTGGTTCTTGGCTAGTAGTGTGGTAAGTTTGTGCAATGTGTCTTTGCGAATGTTGGCAACTTTGGAGTGCAGTCTGGCAATCTGTAACTGTGCTTTCTTCCAGTTAGCTGAACCAATAATTTTATGCCGATTCAACCATTGCATCCTGGACAGTTTTGCTTCGTACTTTTTGTAAGACTTTGCACCAGCGCTTCCCCCACCTGTTGAAAGAGTTGCCAGGTTTTTGACACCGAGGTCAACACCTACAACGCTTGTATTTTCTGTAGTTTGTTGGTCTACTTCAAATCGAAAACTAATAAACCATCTATCAGCTTGCCGAGAGATTGTGCAAGATGCGCGTTAATACTTGTGGTAATCGCTCGTAGGTTCTTAAAACACCAATGACAGGTACTTGAATCTTGTTTGTACCTACCTTGATAGTGCCTTCCAATGTGAAAGAGTCACGCTTACCTTTTTTCTTGAACCTTGGAACACCAGCAGTTTTGTTAAAACATCGCTTCCAAGAAGAGCGCAATGCCATTAAAGCTTGCTGTGGAGTACTTTTTGAACATTCGTAGTACCATTCATGTTCTGACTTTACCAGCGCCACTAACCACTTATGTAAGTCAATAGCACTAGGAAACTTGATTTTGGCGTCGGGGTTAGCTTTGTTATGGTCGAGTATTTGTTTTGTCAGTCCAAGCCCCCAATTCCAAGCATGACGTGCTACGCCGCAATGCTTCATTAATGCTGTGCGTTGTTGGTTATTTATTTTCAATTCTGTTTTGAAACCAAGCAACATTGATTTTACTTTTTTTTTTATATATAAGTTAACCAATACAAAAGGTTTTGTCAATGCCATTTCAAAAAGGACATAAATTAGGAGCTAAGAAAAAGCTAGAACGATTGCTTGATAAAGATGCAATTGCATTCAAGGGTTATCTTGGGCAGAAAGAAAAACTTAAAGCTGTTCCCAATTGGCAAGAACGGCTAAGACAATTTGTTGACCAACTTATCTCAGAGCTACCCAATCAGGAGTAGTAATGGGTAGCTTTGTCCAGAAATTAAATTACAGTTTCAAGCCCCCTACACCCTGCACCCCTACACCCCTGCACCCCTAGTTTTGGTCAATTGCTTTTGGTATTATGCTAGGATTAGTCATCAAGAACGACTTACGCTACAATCACCACTCGACCAATTAGAAACGCTCCTAGCCGAGGTAGGGGATGTAGTATTACAAAACGCTCTCCGTGACTGCCAATCACAGCAATCCCCCTAGAATTGTCTCATTGTCAAATCCTCTGGCTCACTTATTTTCAGCAATGTTAAGAAAGATCCGGGTAATGGATAGCCCGCAAGCGGGGAACTCACCGGTCTGTTCTGGGGATTAGGGGTAGGGACGTGAAGCGCAGCTTTACCGGGGTGGAGTTCTTAGAGGATGTTTGGAAAGTGTCGTATTGTACCAAAATTTATTGATGATCTCCCTAAATCCACCTTAAAAAGGGGGACTTTTACCCCCCTTTTTAAGGGGGGCTAGGGGGGATCAAGTAAAATATTTGATACTTCTCAAACATCCTTTTAGGGTAATGATAAGTATTTAACCGGACTTGATATAACTTATAAAGACATACTTTTGCAAGAGTTATATTAGTTAGTTGTCAATTGTTAAGCAACATTCGACTAACGACTAACCATAATTTAATTTCAAGGAATAGATGAAATGGCTGTTAAAATTGAGCTTTTAAATCGCTATCAACTGCGTATAAAAAGTAATGACACATTACTCTTGCCGATTATTGAAATTAAACCTACTGATAGTTTTAACTTTCCTCATATCTCCAAAATTGATATTTCTGTGAGCGGAACGCCAGAAGACATGGCAGCAAAAATACAATCTGTATACAGAAGCGTTAGCTTTAGTAATAAACTACTCAAGCTTTCTACACCACAGCGATTAAAGCAAATTGACTGTGTGTGGAATGAGCCATTACCAGCAGGTGTGAACTGCACTTTGCTAGTGACTGTAGAGTATTTTGACTCGGATGAAACGGGTAACCCAAATCTGTCTTTGAGCAAAAACTCTACGTCTGAGTGCAATATATGGACTTATGCAGGCGTTGAAGATACCGTAATACAAATGTCAGTGAGAGATACGCTACCATTGCCACTACCAGGACCTTTTTACAAACCCGAACCAGTTCAAGAAAGTAAGAAGCCAGAAATTACTTATCCAGGCTGGTTTGCCATTGATTTTGGCACGTCTAACTCGACAGTGACACTCTATGATCCCAAAGTCATCGTAACTCCAGATAGTTTGCCTAGCGAGCAGGAGGTGCGGTTACGGGAACGTATGGCGGCGTGGTTAAATCAACGTCCCGTGGATGATGTACCGGGGATCAGCCGTAATGCTTGGGATCAGGAGTGGCAAAAGTTTGTAACTGAACTGAGTAAAGATTTTGTTTCCATTCCTGAGTCTGTTCGTCACAATTTGGGGGAACAACTCTTTCGAGGCGTTGACAGTGGTGAGTTGTTGGAAGCTATCCGACAGATAGAAATTTGTTTGAGCAAACGCCTAGGCTGGTTTCGTCGCGCCGCTAGCAAACGGTTGAATCAAATATATCACGAAGTTTTCCGTGTACCACCTTTAGAGTGGCAAAGTTTGATACCCGTAGAACTGGACAAAGACCGTCGTCTTAATGAAATTCCTAGTGAGTTAGAAGTCGTCAATTTGGAACCTTCTTTACCTAAAGATGATCCAGCAAAAGTGAAAGTCGTCTTGGGTGAACAAGCTAGACAGCACAGGCTAGACACGATTGGGAATGGGGAGGAAATAGAAGGGAGGTTTCTCCACTCACCTAAGCGCTATTTTGGTCAAGAACGTTCTTTTAAAATTACGGTTGATGGTGAAGAAGATACAATTGAGGTCAATAAGCTGCTGCAATCTGCTTATGCTGAACTGATTGAGTTAACCGAGAATTACCGCCAACGATATCCAGGTAAGTGTTCTGAAGGTAAATTCTACCGCGCAGTGGTTACTTACCCAACGATCGCCTCACCATTTGTGCGCCGCGAGATTGAAAATCTGGTGAAACAACTGGATATCGAAGATGTACAGATGGCTTATGACGAAGCGATATCAGTAGCCGTCTTCTTTTTGTGGCGAGAGTTTGGCGGTGATTTGAATGTGGGGATTGAGTCGTTCAAGACCCGCTGCCGTTACGATGGAGATAAATGGTGGCAAAATGTCCTCGTTTTGGATATTGGTGGCGGAACGACTGATTTAGCGCTGATTCGTCTTGCACTCGAAGAAATTAACCCGTTTGAAGCTGGGGAAGACCGAGGCGACGGCGGACGCTATTATAAATTGACTCCTAAATTATTAGGTTCTTCCGGTCATTTGCAGTTGGGAGGGGAGTTAATTACCCTGCGGTTGTTTTTGTTGTTGAAGGCGGCGATCGCAGATTGTTTACTCACAGCCGTGACTGAAGAACAATTGCCAAAAGATGTGTTGAAAGTGCAGCCAGAAGAGTTGAGCGATCGCTTTCTTGATAACGGCAAATTCTTACCTGGAAGTCTGCTGGCTTGTGTAGACAAAGAAATTCGAGAAGGCGATGCTTACAAAGACGCTTTAAATGCAGCCGAGAAAGTGCTACCCACACGCTGGAAAAATTCGTTGTCTCGCGCACAAACTTTCTACACTCTTTGGGAACAAGCGGAAAATGCCAAAATTACACTCGGTCAAAAGCGCCAACAAGGTGCACCCGAACCCATTTTCATTCTTGATGGGCAAAAAATCTCGGAACTACTGCAACAAAATGACATTGAATTATCAAGCGAAGTTGTGGATAACCTGAGTGTAACGCTCACAGTACAGCAATTTGAAAAAGCAGTATCTCCTGTGATTCGAGAAGCAGTTGGAATTGGCCAAGGATTGATAGAGAATGCTTTAGGAAATAAATCCTTTAATTCCCAAAGTCAGAAAGAGCAAGTCGATTGGTTAATTTTATCTGGAAAAACCTGCAACCTGGAATTAGTTGAGCGCGAACTTTATCGGGTATTTAGCAAGTCTGACTATTTGATTTGGAATGAAGACCGAGTTACCTTTGAACCCGAATATACAAAGCTTGCAACTTCGGCTGGAGCCTGCTTTGCAGAGAAACTAAGACAACTGGGTTTTGCGCCGAAAGAGTCCAAAGAATTGCTGCGTAGAGGAGCAAATCAACTTTATATTGATGTCAAAAATTTGTTTTATTTTCTGCCTTGCTCCTTCAAAAGGGAAGTCATTGGAGGAAATTTAGACCCAATTTTTCAGGCAGGTCAAGAACTTTATCAACTTAAAGCTGACGATGCGATGGCGAAATTTCGCAGTAGTTGGCAGGGTATGCAATTGACCAACAACATCATTCGTCAGGATTTTGAGAATATCAAACCTCAGCTTTGGGGAAGTTATAACGGTGATGCATTGAGAAAGAAACTGGAAATGAGTGAGGAGGATTTTAAAAGCCATATTAAAGTTCAGTTTGAAATTAATCAAAAGCTTGATATCGATTTGCTGCTTTGCCGAGGAAATCCTCACTATTTAATTCCTGTGAATATTCCCTGTGTTGATGCGGCAAAAGCGATAGGTACATCAGAAGTTATTGCTGATGATAGTCACGTGGTTTGCGATATTGCTGTTAATGTTGCTGAATCTGCAAATGCTCTAAAAACAGATGCTCATACTGTTCTCTTTCATGCCGAGAAAGACTACAGCAAAGATATGAGAGTTTTTCGTTATGACGATGGGGCTATACAACCACAAATCATGGGGTTAATTGCTGAATTACCGCCGTTTCCTACCAGCGGCAAACATACATTCTACTTCCAATTTCACAACCCACAATCTAATAAGTGGGAACTCATTGGTGAATTGCCTCAACCAGAAGTCAAAAGTGAGTATCCTTGCCGATACTATGTCTCTCTTAACAAGAAGGGTATGCTGAGAGTACATGCATTTGAGGTACCTTATTGGACATCAACAAATCCAGAATCTCTCAAGCAAGGAGGATGCGTTTTTCGCGACACTCTCCAACCTCAGCCTAACGATGTTAAGGCAGAACGTGACCCGTTTTCTGGAGAACACTGACGTGTTGATAAAAATATCCAGTCGTAGGGGGAGCAGAATCTGAATAGCCATGTGTTAGATGCAGGAATTGGATGATTTATTTTTTGGTCATTCACTCTTCCCCTGCGCCTAAAACTTGGGCTGCAGTCAGTTTCAAGTCAGGAAAAATAGCTGAGGCGATGTAATTGCTGCCACCAAACACTGCTTCTTCGTACAATCCGTCTACCAGCGTCAGCACTGTAACTCTTGCGTTACCAGAATCGACAATCCAGTACTCAGGAATTCCTCGTGCGGCGTACTCAGATCGCTTGTAGCGGTAGTCCCGGTCTTCGTTAACTTTACCAGGAGAGACAACCTCAACTACTAGTGCCGGAGATGGCATATCCTGAGTAATCGTAGCGCGTCTTTTATTAATTGCTGCGAATAACTCTTCAGTTAATATCATCAAATCTGGTAAGCGAACGCGAGTGCGATTACCTGTTACCACAATTTCAGTATCTTTATGGCGTATGAGTTGTATGGGAACGAGTTTGAGGAATTCCACAAGTAAGTAGAGAGAAATCAAGTTATTTTTATCACTTTCTGGTGGCATTTCCACTAATTCTCCATCAACTAGCTCATACTTGGTGTCTGTACCATCGTCATAAGCCAGGTATTCTTCCAGGGTCAGTTTTTTTGTTGCTGTGGTCATGGCGATCGCCCTCACAAGCCCTGTTGTTAGCACTACTTCAGGTATGCATCTGAATTATAGCCAAGGTCATGCCCCGTTCATCTGCCACGTCCGCTCCAACTTTTGATGCTTCCGCGCCGCCTTAATCAAATGCGACATCTCAATTGCACTTCCATCACTCGCCGCATAAAACGCCGCCGCCAAACCAATATTTTTGATATTTTCACTAACTCTCATCTTATAGTTTCGACAGTGAACCGTATTGGGTTCAAAATCATAAAACCCGGACATTTTCCAGCAGTCCACTCAAAACTTAATTTAAAACTCAAAACGGAGGAAATATGCAGCACCTCAGCAAGTTATTGAAAATTGACAACTCAAATTTAGCTTGGGTACTGCGGTTGGGTTTGCAGGGACTGCGGACTCAATTACAGGAAGCTTTAAAAACAGCAACCACAGATCCAGGAAGTCATGCTTGTCAAGAATTGCTGAGGGAATTGGATATTCTTTTAGAAGCTGCAGCTCAACAGCAGTCTTTAAGCGACGAGACAGTCTTGTCCACGGAGGATAGTTCCTCTTGGGAAGATGTGTTAGAACCAGTCACGAGTGAACAAAAAGGTGAACTCAAACTCAAACAAATTGCTGAGGCTTTGCTATCTGACCGGGAATTATTAAATTATATCGGTGATTACCAATTTCTTAGCACTAATGATGCTGATTTGTGGAACGAGATGCAACGTTTGCTGCTGCGTGTTCCTGAAAAAGTGGCTCATGCTTGGCAAGAGTATATCTTGACACAGGCGAGCCAAGTAGGTGCGACAGAAGATAAGCTGCACTTGTCACTACCTTTCACCCGCAAAGAATATATTTACCCTGGGTTGACAGGAAAGATAAAAGCGACTGGGTTGTGTTTGTCAGACCAAGTTGATTTCGATCCGCGATTGATGATGGAAACAAACCACGGGGAAATTGATTTTTTGGCTGGGGTTGTTTCTACTTGTCTTAAATTTATTGAACTAGATTTATCTTTGCACCACGCTCTTAAAAGTGTAGATAGATTCGGTGTCAGGTCTTTGAACGATGAACGAGAAAAGTCGAAATATGTCACAGCACTGATAGACCGCTTTCGCCGGGTGCAAACAACTGCGGATCATGTCGATCCAGTTGTTGCTTTACGTGCCAGACTTGATTTGGATGAAGCAATTCACTCTTTAGTATACTTACCATGTGCTGACCGTTACTCTTGGTGGGGTAAACTGCAACAAGAAGCGCGGCGTACCCTTGACCAAGTTGTTGAGAAGACGCGTGATGCTGGTTACCATGTGCAAATTCGCCCGTTATGGGGAACTTATGCAGATGTTTTTAATTGGTCAAAGGACGATTTGCAATTAGATATCGGAGGGGTACGCGGGGAGGTGTCTGCATGTTTGCGGGTTTATGCCAAAATTAACGATGAAGTGCTTCCGGGAAGAGTTCTTTTTCGTTCTTCCTGAGTGAAAATAGACACACGTAAAAAAGATTCACAACGCAAATGCTGGCTGAATATCCTATAGAAACTCTTAAGCAGGGGTAGTCGTACTGAGCGTGTCACCAAGTGCCAAGTCCTGGAATAAAGCAAAGTAGCCGAACTTTGCTCCTAATGACAGTGATCATCAAGCTACCCCTGAGTTCGGACGCTTCAATGTTCAAGAAGTCGAGTTAGCTCGTAATATAATAATTAAGGTCAAAATAATTGCCACGATACTACATATAAGAAATACTATATCAGTTATTATGAACTTGAATTTTAGCAGTGCAATTACGATAGCTAAAACTTGAGTAGTTAAGACAAGACCACTAGTAGATAAAGTTCCCAATAAGCTAAAAGGGCTAGAGGAATTCAATCTAATTGTTCTTTCTTTTAAATAGGATTCCCATCTTAATTCCGGAATATTTGTTTCAATATTTTCCCTAATGTAGGTTCCTATTCGTTTTAAAATGATGCCGTTGTAAACCCATCCAGAAGTCAAGAACAAAGCTAAGATTGGATATACAAGTAGAACTGATACCGATACGTTAGGCTGCACACCAACTGACAAAAAAGTTCCGGAAACAACCAGAATTATGTTGATAAGTTGGTAACGAAATTCGATGCGTTTCAAAATTTCATTACGTAGAGCCTGGTATTCCTCTAGCATTATTATTTTATCTTCTGTTCGTTTGGGATCAGAGGGCTGATTAGATAAAATTTTACCACTTGGGTCGCTGCTCATTTGACACTAGAACTAACGGTTATTACGGTTATTGACTGAAATAATGATACCAAGTCCTACCTTTTATGTGTGTGACAACTCATCCCTACTTAGCACTTGGTGACACGCTCAGTACGACTACCTCAAGCACAAGACCAGGGCAAAGGCATCTTGTCAATAACAACGTCTCAATCTCAATAAACTATGAAATAATCGCAGTCTTCGTCTGCTTATTGATAATCTTTTAGGCGCTCGTTTTGACACGCGCAAAAGTCACTCAAACGAGAAACTTGGTTCTTTCGTTTATACATTAACCAACTTTTTTGTCAAGAGTCATTTAGATGCGTTCGCTCTGAGCACAAGACCTAGTTAGTTTTGTGTACTTTGTAAAAATTTTTTTAACTAAAAACTTTAAATCGTAATCAAAGTAATTATATATTAAATTTTGGTTATTTATACAGGATTTGTGGCAGTTTATGTCGGTATAATCGCCTATACAAACTTAAAGCCAAAAGATTATTGGGACTCATGACACGTCATTCATCTAGGTGGATATATCAATACTTAAACACTAACCGTCGTGGGTTCGTAATTGGGACGCTGTCAGCAGCTTTTGGCGGTGCAGTCGGAATTTGCCATAAGTTGTTACCTACAGCAGCGCTACCAAAGCGATCGCGCGGAGCGCAGACGCCTAAAGGCGTATCGCCGCAGAGTACACCTAGCCAATCTGAGACTAAGGTGATCAAGTTTGCCAATGGTATTTCTTTAGAACTGGTGACACGAGACAAGGAATTTCTAGGCTTTGGTCGGATTGCAGCTGGTAATTTTCCCTTGCGTAGTGCAAGAAGACCAATGTTTGTAGAAATTCGTAATCCTAATGCAGTCACTTTTTGCAATTACACTATCACGCAACAGCAAATCACAAATCAATCCGCGATACTTGAGTTCTCGATGGACTATCGCGAAGGTGGTCTTATGGATTGGATGGTTCATAGCGTTCGCAATCGTTACAACACGGTTGATTGGACTGCTGAACCTCAACCAGCCAGTGATACTACCTTGCGGCTAGAAATCCGTCCAGTGACACGCAAGCTTGGCGATCGCAAATATATTGGTTTTAGCTATCAGTACCACTATAAAAGTCAAAGCTTTCCAATTTACAAGATTCTTGACCGTAGCACTTGGGAACCAGGTGGAAACGCTGTGGGTAGTGAGTTTTGGTTGCGTAACTCTTTTGTGCCATCTATTGCACGCATTGATACTGTGGAACAACCTTACTCAAGTGAAGGGTATCTATCTTCTGCAACGAACCCTAGCGTCTTTCAATTTCTGCCACTACAAACTGCACTCCAAGGTTTCACATTCACTGCAACAAATGCGGGTACGTTAGTCACTTGGGGAACAAAGGTCAGTCACATCCTCTCGCTGTTTGAGAAACCGCGTGGTCTTGATGAGTTCGTACACTTGCATCAACACTGTGATGATTTGGGTAATGAATTAGTCACCTCTCCTATAGAGGTACTGTGGGCACCAGGTGGCTTGGACTGGGTTGGACGAGCTAACGCCTATGAGGCAGTGCGCGAACTGGTACACGAAACTCTGCATAATGAACTAGGTATGCGCCGCGAGCGGGTGACCACTTACGGACAAATTGAGGAATGGGTCAACGCTGATTTAAAACGCTACACCGAAATTGGTTTGCCAAAACTCCTTGCAGCTGGGATCAAAACGGTGGAAGTGTCAAACCATTTCCAGAACAATATGAACACCTTTGGGGTCGCCAACATGGCTTGTACCATTGACTACAAAGTTGCAGATTCGGTGGGCGAGGACAACCTACGTACTTTCTGTAACACAGCCAAAGCGAATGGAGCCAAAGTCTATATGTGGGGTAACACAGCCCTATCAACTTTTGGTCTGAAACAATGGGAACGCAACGGCACATCTGATCGCCTTAAGTACCTCCCCAAGGAAGGGTCAATCATGGAAGTGATAGAACGTTCACGCGATCCGTTTGTCCGCAACCCCTCCAACGCAATTGAAGCTGACCACTACACCCCAGTCTTTGCCGTGCTGAACCTGCGGGACCCGGACATACGAAAGTACTGGCTCCAGCAGTGGAAACACGCACATGATGCCATCGGTCTTGAGGGTATCTTCTTCGATAGCTCGTCAAATCTTTCCAGTGATAAATTCCACTTTATTCAACTAGCTGATGCTGAGTTTAAAAGTGCGAAAGCCAACCAAGCCTTCGGCTACTACCGCCCTGCGAAAGAACCACTATCTGCCATTCTCTCGCAATATAGAGCACATTTAGAACTCGTGACAGAAATGCAGAAGATAGGCTATCGCTATTGTGGTGAAGACACTGGTGTCTTTGGCATTCACCGCAGTGGTCCTAGGGTTGAAACCCGGATTGGTAGTTTGCCATTGTGGGCGGAATGCATTACTATTTTTGATACACAAGCTTTACAAAAAGCAGGTAGTAATCCTGATGACATTTTCTTCCGTGGATTGGCTTACCGGATGATGTGGGACATTTACTGGGACGTCCAGCGCAACCAACTGAGCTTCACTTTCAATAATCGTGGTGATTTCGACCGACCAACTGATTGGCAGATATCACAGCTAAAGGTCTTCAATCAGGTCAACGATTTGATGGTTAACCGCGAAATTCTACCTGATGAGAAAGGTGTTGTGTATCGTGCAGACGGTGAGCAAGTTCTTTGGGCTTTCCAGAATTTTGACTTCAAACTGCCTGCCAATTCATCGGTTTTGAATGTCAACACAGGAGAAAAAGTACAAACTCGTCTCCTGCAAGCTGTCAAAAATCATGTTTATCATGTTAAGCCAAGTAGCAGATAGACTGAACCTTGAGAGCAGAACTCAGAACTCAGGAGTCAGAAGTCAGAAGTAAAAAGGGCTTGATGTCTGGCTTTTAGGGACTCAGGGCTTAGCAAGAATCCCCTGGCGCGTCTTTCCGTGGGGAGTGTCAATCCGAGCAAGCAGCGGTGTTCCTACTACTACGAAAAAAATCGCTCTGGTTGACTAAAACGTTCTTTCAGGAAGTCAACTAATAGTTGGATCTTGATTGAAAGATGGCGGTTTACCGGGTAGATCGCGTAAATAAAGATTTCGGGTGGATGATAGTCCGACAAGACAGTTTGCAGCTTGCCTTGTTGGAGTTCTTTGCCAACAATAAACGTAGGAAGTAATGTAATTCCTAACCCCCGAATTGCTGCATCTTTGAGTACTTCACCATTGTTAGAACACAACACGCCACGTACAGCGATCGCGTGTTCTCCATCAGGTCCAATTAACGTCCACCGATCCTCTGCTGCCACTTGACCGTAATGCAGGCAAGAATGATCACGTAGTTCGTTGGGATGGGTGGGAATGCCATGATTTTTGAGATAGGTAGGAGCCGCACACAAAACTCGTTGAGCTGGAACTAACTGATGAGCGATTAAACTGGCACTTTCTTGTAGTTTGGAAATCCGCACAGTCAGATCGAAGCCTTCCTCAATCGGGTCAATGAAGCGATCGTTGAGTGTCAGTTGTACCTCAAGAGCAGGATATTGCACCAGGAAATCGGCTAAGGCTGGAGCTAAGTGCATTGTACCAAAAGACATCGGTGCATTGACTCGCAGTTTACCCTGCGGTTCCTCATGCATTTGCATGACCGCTCGCTCTGCTGCTTCGAGACTTGCCAAAATCTCCACACAGCGATCGTAAAATGCTAACCCAGTTGCTGTCGCACTGACCCGCCGAGTGCTGCGATGCAGCAGTTGAACGCCTAGTTCATTTTCTAAGCCAATAACGAGTTTATTAACTGCCGATCGCGAAAGCCCTATTTTTCTTGCCGCCGCAGCAAATCCACCAGAGGCAACCACTTGAGTGAAGGCGCGAATACTATCAAACTTATCCATAACTCAGATATTGTAGAAACATTAGAGACAATGTGTTTAAAAAATAGTATATTGTCTTTTATTTAGAATCAATTCATAATAATAGTGTTCCTGCAAAAGATTCGCTCTAGTGAATTAGGAGATATTAAATATGATGATCGTGCGACCTGCTCAAGAACGTGGTGCTGCTAACTTTGGTTGGCTCGATAGTCGTCACACCTTCTCATTTGGCAACTACTACGACCCCAACTATATGGGCTTTGCCAACCTCCGTGTCATTAATGAAGACAAGGTGAATCCCGCAAAAGGCTTTGCTACTCATGGTCACAGGGATATGGAAATCATTTCCTACGTCCTAGAAGGTGCGTTAGAACACAAAGACAGCATTGGTACGGGATCTGTGATTCGACCAGGAGACGTGCAGCGGATGTCTGCGGGTACAGGCATTATGCATAGCGAGTACAATCACTCGGATACTGACCCCGTCCATTTCTTGCAAATCTGGATTTTACCAGACAAAAAAGGCATCGAACCCAGTTACGAGCAGAAAACGTTTACTCAGGAAGAAAAAAGCGGAACACTACGACTAGTAGGATCTCGTGATGGTCGCGGAGGTTCAATTACAATTCATCAGGATGTCGATTTGTATGCCACTTTGTTAAAGGATGGGGAAGAAGTGAGCCACCCTTTAGCAAACGGACGTGTTGCCTGGATGCAAATCGTACGTGGAGCAGTGCAATTGAATGATCAATCTCTCACAGCAGGTGATGGAGCTGCGATTTCTCAAGAAGAAAACATCACTTTGCGCGGCGCTAGTAGTGATGCCGAAGTGTTGCTGTTTGACATGGCAGCATAGCGTCAAGTGTATGGATCTCTCGAACCTAGATAGTCTGCCAGCTGCTTTACGAAGTGCAGCAACGTTCCAAAACCTAGTAGCCGGACAGGTGCTATTTCACGAAAGAGAGCCAGCACAGGCTATTTTCGCTGTTGCAGTCGGCAGATTTAGGCTCGTGCGTTATACGAGTGAAGGACAACTGTTGACCTCTCCCTGGGCTGAAGCCGCAGGGATTCTAAACTGTTGCTACAGGGAGGGCTTCAGCCGCTCCCTTCCGCTTTTTAGTTTTGGTTTCCCAGAGTTTAACCCTGGTAGGCAGGGTCAGCACTGCCCTACAGACCTTAGCTAGGCACAAACCTAACTGTGTCTCTACTTTGCGGAGGATATTGGCTGCACCGTTGCAATCCGCATTGATAAATTCACCACACTTAGTTCTATACTGTCCACGCTTCGGTCTTGTTCCTGACGCCTTCCAGTTATCGGGTTTTTCACCGTATTTTGGCAAACTGTCTGCATCCAAAAAAGAAGCCTTGGAAGTGTACGATTCTTCTATTTCAACGAACTGAATTCTATGTTGTTTACACAGTTCCTCAATTCGTTTCTTTAAACGTCCGGTTGGTGTTTGAACTATCTTCTGATTGTTGACTTTTCCGGTTTCAATACCATCTTTGTTTCCTTGGTTCCAACCAAAAATAACAGTTCCAATATTGTGAGTCAGGCAATAGTTAACAATCAGCTTTGCAGCCTTGTTAACTGCATCTTTAACTTGGCGATTGCGCTTTTCTGTTATTTCGGCAAGTCTATCGTTCCAAAAACCTTGAGGTTTGCCTTCTTTGATGATTGCAACTTGTTTGTTGTACCATTGTGTCAAGGATTTTAGCTTAAACCCATCAACAATAAAACTGTTGTCACCCGTATTTGGTACACAAGTCAGCCAATTATTTATTCCAGGGTCGATACCCAACGCTCTAGATTGATCTAGTTCACAGTTTACAACATCAGGCTGCTTGCAAACAAATTCTGCATAAAAACAACTATTTCGTGGCAGTATTCTTAGTTCTTTGATTGCCTCAAACTTAATGTTGTGAGGCATAGTCACAAACAAACTATCAAAACCAAATAGCGTTTTAAATGTATTACCAAGCGGTAATCTAATCAAACCAGTTTCGATATCAAAACTTAATGCTTGCTTGGGATAAGTCCACCCTGCCAACCCGTTTTTCTTGCGGTATTTGGGTAGACTAGGTTTATCTTTTACCTGACCTGAATACCATAACGGCAACAATTCTTTTAAGCTCGTGAATGATTCCGCAACTTCTGTGCAAATTTGCTGTGCCGCTTGTGAGTAGAAGATTTGATAGTGTGGGTTAGTTTTCAATTCTGCATGAAGTCCAAATGGATCATCCAAAATTTCTCCAAACGTGAAATAAGCTTGTCGCAGCAAATAGATTGCACAGTTACGTAGTTTATTGGATTGAAGACCTAGAAATTCCAGCACATTCATATTGTGTTGGTCTAATTTGATGAGCATTTGTTGTGTTGCGTACAGTGGTATCACCTCGTGTATTTGTGATAAGTATACAAGTATACATCTATATACACCAATTGTCTATGCCATTCCGCAAAGGTCACAAAAATAGATATACAACAAATCGAGACAAACCGTTAACCAGTAGCCCTGTATGTTTTCGATTAGATGAAGAATTAACAATTAAACTAAAGTCTGTTCCTAACTGGCAAGAGCGGTTAAGACAGATACTCCCATCGCTCATAGAGAAGTGGATGGCTGAATAAATGAGCGCCGTGCTCTCCTTCCTGCCCCTGGCGTCGATCACGGAGTACGGCACTACGTGGGGTGCTCAAGAGGGGCTTTCACGCTCCCGTCAAGTTTTTGGTAATTTTTCAGGTAGTACGCGCTGGTGAGAGCTTTTCCGAGTCGGTACTGTTTTCAGCTTAAACCGCATGAAACTACGTCTCACCCCGACCTGCATACCAGATTTCGTATCTGGGAAACCAAAACTAAAAAGCGGAACAGGACGGCAATAGATGCTCCTGTTCCGCAACAGTTTAGAATCCCCGTCTATGCACGAGCGGGGAGAGGTCAATCAAACCCCAGAGCTAGCTACTTGTCTAGTCACTTCTAAAAACTTTTGTAAAACAGACGATATTTTATCCGATCGCCAAACCATTGCCAATTCTACCTGTGAAGTTGATTCTGCCAAAGCTTTGTAAACAACCCCAACTCGTCGAAGATTTTGCACAGATGCAGGGACTAGAGCTACTCCCAACTCTGCTGCAACCAAGCTGATAATTGTTTGCATTTGAATTGCTTCCTGCGCGACTTGAGGTTGGAAACCGACTTGTTGGCACATACTCACAATTTGGTCATAAAAACCCGATCCCAAATAACGTGGGAACAAAATGAAGGGATCATTGGCTAGCGTAAGCAGCGAGATTTGTGTTTCATTTGCCAAGGGATGAACCTCTGGTAGCACCGCTACAAATGGCTCTTTGTAAACCAACTCAATCATCAGTTCCTGCTCATGTATGGGGGGACGAACAAAACCCAGATGAATTCTGTCTTCATGCAGCGCTTGAACCTGTTGAGTTGTCGTCATCTCATGCAAGCTTAGAAGAACCTCTGGAAACCGCCTGCGAAAAACTTTCAAAACTGCTGGAAGAATGCTGTAAGTTGCAGACCCCACAAAGCCTAACGTTAAACGACCAGTTTCACCTCGGTCAGCTCGTTGGACAATTTGGATTGCTTGCTCAGATCGTGTGAGAATCTGACGGGCTTCCTCTAGGAATAGCTGTCCAGCTTCGCTTAATTGAACACTGCGCTTAGTGCGGTGAAAAAGTTGAACACCTAACTCTTCCTCCAGTTGGCGAATTTGCTGACTTAGTGGCGGTTGAGCAATCTGTAATCGTTGAGCTGCTCGACCAAAGTGCAATTCCTCCGCCACAGTCACAAAATAACGCAGATGTCGAAGTTCCATCTAGTCTAATACTTTTTAGATATTAGTTTAAAACAAAAATTATATTGGACATATTTAATCAGGATTTTTACTCTGGTAAGTAAGGCGCTGCGGGTTTAGCGATCGCGCAGAGCGCCCGCCGTAGGCGATGCTCTCAGAGGGAGCCGCCCTCTGGGAACATCGCAGCAATCTCTTGATGGATAGAGCAGTTTTATTTGTAACTTTTGCTACTTATTTTTTTCACGATTTTGTTGCAGCAAAGGAGGTAAGAAATGAAAATACAGCATTTAAAAATACATGGTTTGAAAGCTTTAACGGTTGCACTCCTGTCAACTACACTGACTGTCTCGTGTAGTCCAATACAAGCACAAAACGTCACCAAACTAATTCAAATCATAAGCCAAGCATCATCTCTTAACCCTCAAATTACCCGGGAAGATAATTTTGTCAATAGTGATCCCGGTATTCAAATTTTTGTCCGCAAGGTGCAATTTAATAGTCCTTCAAATAATACTCGCGTACCCGTTTTACTGATTCACGGCGGCGGACCAGGCAGTGTAACATCATTTGATATTGATGTCCCTGGATATTCAGTTGCAGCAGACATAGCAGAAGCTGGACATCCTGTCTATCTCATGAATGTACGAGGATGGGAACAATCCACTAGTCCCACGGCACTTAATCAACCACCTCAGCAAAATCCGCCAACTGTCACCTCTTTTGAAGCAGTACGAGATATTAGCGCAGTAGTAAACTGGATTCGGCAACGTGAATCAGGACGTAAGGTGGCGCTTGTTGGTTGGGCAACGGGAGGACACTGGGCGGGGATGTACACCAGCCGCAATAACGATAACCTGAGTCATTTAGTGATGCTTAACAGTCTTTACGGGGTGAAAGCACCCTGGGAACTCGGCAAGAGCTTCGAGAATCCGGCTCGACCAGGAGAGTTTGACAAAAGTGCAGGAGCGTATCGACTGACTACAGCTTCTGGACTGGTAGCTCAATGGAATAAAACAATTCCTGTGGCAGATAAAAACCAATGGCGTGATCCAGCAGTGGCGCAAGCTTATCAGCAAGCCGTACTGGCAAGTGACCCAACAAGCAACTCTCGTCAGCCTCCCAGTTTGCGAATTCCTGGCGCATACCGATTGGAAAGTTACAACCTGGCGCGTGGTCAAAAATATTGGTCAGCTGCAGATATTACCGTGCCTACACTCGTCATTCGAGGTGAGCGAGATTTCTGGTCAAGACCTGCAGATCTCAAGGCGCTACAAGCCGAGTTAGTGAAAGCGTCAAAGGTTAAAACAGTAACGATAAAAGACGGCACACATTATCTGTTTCTTGACCGTCCTGAGCGAGGGCGCGATCGCTTCTTGCAAGAGGTGCTGTCATTCTTGTCGTGACACTCCTACACCGACAAGAGCGGTACGGTGTAGGCTTCTGCCGGAAATTATCCGGAGCAGAAATTCGTTCGTGGTACTCCAACTGTTTCCCACTACCGCAGTTTATAGTCAGGCACGTGTCCCTCCCGACTTGAATGATTGAAAAACCATTCCCCTACGTTCCTTGAAGATTTTCCATACTAGAGGCAGGAGTTAGCGTACAGCATATTTAAAACCCCACTTCCTAGTAAAACCCCTTATCTTCAGTTGTCTAGGTACAGATGGTTGACCAGAATTTTAGCCTTTGTCAACACCTCTCTATGTTAGCATAATGGGTAGATTTTGACTACCCATTATGAAAGAAGCACGATTGAATTTAAGGATATCAACAAAGCAGACTGAATAAGTTACGATTATATGCCTCAAGTAAAGATAAGACGATTACTCAAATTGTTGAAGACGCTTGTTGACTCTTTGCCCAACACGGAGATTAACAAAAACGAGGGTACCCCACTCCCGCGCTAACCTATGGTTAACATAGGTCGGGGATACGCCTCGTTTTTGTTCGGCTATTCATAAGGGCACCGACTCTTCGAGTACGGTGTGGGGCGCGTCTTTCCGTTCAAGCTAAAGAAACAGGCTTCCAGATTAGTCAGAGATACAGTGTAGCAAATCCGCTCAAATACTCCTGCGTTAATGAACTTTAGATATCACATAACTAATCGACGATTTCCATACCACTGACTCAAATCATGCTCAATTGCTTCAAGGATTGCGATCGCTTCCGTTATTGATTTTGCATCAGCAGTTAACAGAGCAAAAACTGACTCAACCCTTAGTTGATAGTCCTGTGGACAGATAACAAATGTGTTGGCAACTGCCACCGCACCCTTTTCATTCAACAAGTAATCTTCATTGAGTGCAAATAACACTTGATTGATGCAAGCCACGCTGCGGAAACAGCAACCTGCTGCATAAGCAACATCACCGCGTGCAATTGCCTTTTGTGCAATTAAGAGTGAAAAACTAATTTCCCAGGCAAAGGTATCAATAGTTGCCTGTTTAAGCTCAACAGGATAAGGTTTTGTTTTTGCCTTTAAAGCTTCTAAAATGTTATGAGGATCGTAAAGTGGCTGACAAATAGCAACTTCACCCATATAAATAGAGGACACAAAGCCGTGAGGATGTCCTGGTTGGTATTCAATGGTGATTTGCCCAGCATGGCAATCATCAATGACACGGTTAACCTGTGCCAAATCACGATAGAGAAAATCTACAGGTACACCTTGGATCTGTAACCAACCACCACCATTAATCCATTTTCCCCATTCACCAATTGCAGTGATGAGGTTTATGCGATGCTTGTCGTCAAGTTCACAGGCAAGGTGATTTAGAGCAATTAGATCCGGGGGATGCTCTGGCTTGTAATAGATCCCCAGATCCACATCTGACTTTTTAGTATGGTTGCCCCGTGCCCGTGAACCACCCAGTGTAATCGCTGCAATTCCCTCTATTGATTGCAAACGAGCAACAACATGGTTAATGAACTGGGGCAATTGCTGATTCATTGGAAGAATTTTGGTTCTTTTTAAGGTTCGCTAAATTTCCCTCCCGTTGTTCAATGCTTGTACCGCCAGCAAAGCTAATGCTGCCGTACCAGCAACTGCACCCCACTTGATCTGCGGATTCTTATCCAGCCAGTCAGAAATGCTTGGTATCACCATGTGGCTAAAGTCTCCCTCAACTCTAGTATCAGTGGGGACAGGCTCGTAAAAACTGTTTCGTTCATCTTCAGACTTTGGCTCAGTGGTGCGCTGCAGCCGGAAGCCGATAAGCAGCAACAAGGAATCTAGCAGTTCGGGCGAGAGCCGCTGTAAGATATCTAACGCCTTAGCCGCATCTCCAACGAGGAAGTCACGAGTTGGATGTTCAGCAACATAGAGGATCGCATCAGCCACTAGCTTAGGGTCATAGTAGGGTGGTATCCCTGCCGGCTTCACGCCTAACTTGGTGCGAGCATTGTTCCAAAAGGGTGTGTTGACGACTGCTGGCTTCACACTCGTCACACTGATGGGTAGTTTCTCATGTTGTAGCTCGACACGCAGGGCTTCCACAAAGCCTTCTATGCCGTGCTTTGCTGCAGAGTACGCACTCTGGTATGGGAGACTTCGTCTGCCCTCGATTGAAGATATGTGGATTAGTGCCCCCCGCCCTTCACGCTTGAGATGGGGTAGCGCCGCCATCGCACCGTATACCTGCCCCATCAAGTTAATATTAACGACGCGCTGAAACTCTTCTGGTGTGGTATTATCGAACGTGGCAAAGATGGCGATCGCTGGGCAATGCACCCACGTATCGAGTCGCCCGTATACTTCGACGGTACGGTCAGCGATCGCCTTAACCTGATCAAACACCTCTACATCGGCGACGATCGCAGTTGCTTCACCGCCAAACGCTCGAATCTCGTCCACCAAGGAATTTAGCTTTGCCTCACTGCGACTAGAGACAACCACCTTTGCCCCACGCCGTGCAAACTGGAGCGCTGTCTCACGCCCGATGCCACTCGAAGCTCCAACGACTGAAACAACTTGCTGATTTATTGGCTTTAGTTGCATTGATGCTACTACTCCTTAAAGTTCTTACTAAAAATCAACGCCCGCCAGAAACTGGCTCAACGCCTCGGTAAACTGTTCGGGACGTTCAATGTGGGGTATGTGACCGCAGTCAGGTATCAAGGCGAGTTGTCCTTTCTGTAAACGGCTGACTGCATCTTGAGCTTGTTCTTTTGGGAAAATCAAGTCTTCTGTACCCCAGACAACAAGGGTTGGCATTTGTAACTGCCCTAAAGAGTCAAGCAACACCTGGCGCTGTCCAAACAAATTCAGCTGGTCACGCAGCGAGGACAGGGTGGCTTCAAGAAAGTTGGGAAGAAGCGACATACGCTCCTGCTCTGCTATCCACTCTTCCGGAACGAGTGAGGGATGAGCAAAAAATAGCGATGCCCGTGCCCAAGCTCGCAGCTTATTGTTAGGAGGCACTTTGCACATCAGTGTCGCAGCTTCTCCGTACAACGGCACGGTCAAAAGGGACAGGATTGGGTTGACCACCTGACCCAGCCCGGAACTGTCTACCAGCACCAAGGCGGCAACTTTTTCAGAATGTGACAGTGCAAAGCGCAGGGCAACCAGACCACCTAGCGAGTTGCCGACCAGTATTGCCCGCTCAATTCCTAAAGCGTCGAGAAAATCAGCCACGAACTGCTTAAGAAATTCCACCGAGTATTCGCGGTTGGGTTTAGCAGCATCGCCGAAACCTGGAAAGTCCAATGCCAACACGCGATGACGATTAGCCAACGTGGGAATCACCCAAGACCAATCAACAGCACTGTCAGCATCTCCATGTAGGAGCACTAACGGTGGGTCATAATTGCCCGCTGTAAAGTAGCGAGTGGTTAAACCGTTTACATTTATTCGCCGCTCTTCAACCGCTGTTTTCACACTTTGCTCCATCATGTTTAAAGCATCAGCCATTGCCGTTACAAATCCCTCAAGTATGATGGGCACCATTGACTCGAAGAACTTCACCAGTGACGTAGCTGCCGGCTATGGGCGACAGCAGGAAAGCCACTGCCCAGGCAATCTCTTCGGGCTTGCCAAAACGACGGAAAGGAATTTCAGACAGAATGCGCTCTTTGACTTTGTCTGGAACCGAGTTGACCATATCAGTTTCAATAAATCCCGGTGCCACAGCGTTAGCTCGTACCCCGTAGCGAGCCGCCTCTAAAGCTAGGGACTTTGTTAGACCAATCACAGCCGCTTTGGATGCTGCGTAGTTGGTCTGACCGATGTTTCCTCGCTCACCCGAAATTGAACTGATACAGACAATCGAACCTTCCCGACGCTCGTACATCTTGGGGATAACGGGCATCAGCGTGTTGTACACTCCCTTCAAATTTGTATCAATTACCGCATCCCAGTCATCTGTCTTAAGTTTGGGAAAAAAGTTATCTCTGGTAATTCCAGCGTTAGCGACAATCCCGTAAATTGGTCCTAGTTTTTGTTCAACCTGTTGAGCCGCTTTTTCCATTGCTGCGGAGTCGGTCACATCAGCTTGAATTGCCAAAGCTTTATTCTGAGCATTGCTATCGCTACGGTATGTGTAAGCAACCTTGGTTCCCAACTCCTCTAGGAGGCTGACTATTGCCGCTCCTATCCCTCGATTACCGCCAGTTACCAAAACGACTTTGTCTTCCAGTCCCAAAGAGACCATGAATCACTTCCACTGTTGTTATATATAGCGGTTTGCAATTGGCTAAGGTACACAAAGAAATAATGAACCACAGATGGACAATAAATAAAAGTTTTTCCTCTTCCCCCCTACAAGAGGGGGGACTGAGGGGGGTGGACACAGATAAATTTGTACTTTATTCAAGTGAGAAGCGTTATAAAACCTGCTCAAGTACAGCAAGATACTGGCTGTTATTGCAATTAGACTGCCATTTCTTGCTGAATTTTGCTCTTGGCAGCTTTAAATTCAGTCGCCATTTGCTCTTTCTGCTCGTTGCTGCAATTTTTGTCGATCGCCGGGAACATCGTAAATTCTTCTTGGCGAATGTGGTCGCCAAGGACATCCATCAGCTGTTTAACTTTTGATCTGAACTCGTCGGCGGAAGCGGGGTTAATAGACTTAATTTCATCTAACATCTGCTTCATTTGGGCTTGCTCATCGTACAGTTCTTGAGTGTTGTCATCACCGTAGAACGAGCGAACTTTCGGGTAGACAACTTCTTCTTCAGCTTGAGCGTGTGCTAATAAATCTTTGTAGAGCTGCCCGAAATACTCTTGGAGCTTTTGAGGATCTTTAGTAGCTCCGATTTCAGTGAAGATGGTATTCACCTTCTCGTGATCCAGCCGGATAAGGGTCTGGATGTTCATATCCTGTTTGTCAGTGTTTTGGGTAATCACACTGCCAGCTACACCCGAGAATGCAGCGATCGCATCTTGCACCCGTGCCCAAATTCCCTGATCGGCATCAAGACCCGTCATTTCGCGGACACCGACCTGTTCGAGCATCCCCTTGAGCTGTTCTTGGTGAGCGCGACCCTCAAAGTTGACGGTATTCAAAGGCCCAATTGCCACTTCAATGTCTGCCCCTACCTTCTGAGCGGCTTTGTGGATCATGACTCCACTCATGGCTTGACCATGCTTCATGAGTTCATGGTGAATGAGTTTCTGATAAAACGTAAACTCATTGCCTGACATCATCTGCTCAAATTGCGGAATAAATATCTTGGTTGCAGCACTAGGTTCAGCTTGAATGCCGTATTGAACGATGACAGTGTCTATGATGCCTATGTTTTTCCGGTCATCCTCAAGCATATTTTGGAGACGCTTGCGAACATCTTCATCGGGGCAGGCATCTATGAGTTTTTGGTCGTTCGAGATAATTAAATTTTGAAACGCTTTCAGGTCTGCCAATCTTTCGGCGATCGCAAGCCGCTTTGTATCCTCTAAGGTTGTTACCACGTTTAGTTCTCCTCTATGGAAATAATCTGATTGCTCTCGTTTCACCGCACAGGTAATGTAGCTCAGCACAAGTTCCCCAAACGTTACTCACGTCTGGCTTTGAGAACCTGATCGAACACAATTACTTTAGTGATGGAAATAGGTTATGTATTCAAGCAACAAAAAGCTTGAATACCTTGATTTTGCAGGTGATCCAGTTTGAGTCCACCTAGCCTGGGTTAGATGTTTCGGTTTAGCCCACAAAAAGCTGAGTCGGATGGCTTGTCAAAGTCGCTCCAGTGCGATCGCCGTACCGCCACCAGTACCATGACAAACCGCTGCCAGCCCTAACTGCCCATTCCTGTGCTGCAAAGCGTTGAGCAGCGTGACCATAATTCGCGCCCCAGAAGCGCCGATGGGATGCCCTAGTGCGATCGCCCCCCCAAAGATATTGAGCTTCTCGTAAGGAATGCCCAGCACGCGATTGAACAGCACGTTGCTTAAAGCGAAAGCTTCGTTGTTCTCGAACAAGTCAAAATCGTAGATTCTCATCTTCAGCTTGTCTAAAAGCTTATTCACTGCGAGTATGGGAACTTCAGGGAAGCGCCAAGCTTCCCCACCGACCCACGATCCCCCAATCACTCGTGCTACAGGTACCAGTCCGTAACGTTCCACCGCCGTTTGGCTTGCCAAGACAAGAGCTGCTGCTCCGTCTGATATCTGGCTACTGTTACCCGCAGTGAACACCCCATCTTCTATGAAAGCAGGCTTGAGTCGGGTCAGGCTTTCCAAAGTGGTTTCCGGGCGGATTCCTTCATCTTTTTCGACCAATTCCAAACCTTTCTTCCCTTTAACCTCAATCGGTACAATCTCCTTCTGAAAGTAGCCTTGTTCCGTGGCGAGTGTTGCCCGCTGCTGTGAATAGAGAGCGACTTGATCCAAGTCAGCCCGCGTTACCTGGTAAGCTGCTGCCAGCCGTTCAGCTTGCTCTCCCATCGCTTCAGCGGTCGTGGGATCGGTAAGACCGTCGTAAAGTAAAATATCTGTGAGTTGCTCTGGGGAACCTAGCAGGAATTTGTACCCCCATCTGGCTCGGTGTGATAGGAAAAATCCGGTTTGGGACATAGATTCCATTCCGCCAGCAAGTACGATGTCGGCTTCACCAGCGCGGATAGCAGTGGCGGCGTTCATCACGCTCATCATTCCCGAGGAACACACCATGTCCACTGCATAGCCGTTCACCGTTTCTGGAATTCCAGCCTTGAAAGCCGCTTGACGGGGCAATGACTGTCCGTGACCAGCTCTCAGGACATTGCCAAAGATGTAAAGGTCTAATGCTTCCTCGGATATTCCTGCCCGTTCCAACGCAGCGCGCATGGCGATCGCACCTAAATCCACTGGCGAAAAACCCGCCAGAACACCTCCGAACCGACCAAGCGGCGTGCGTACTGCTGAGACAATATAAGCTTCTTGCATACTGATTACCATTTTTACAATCTCACGTTTTTAAGCGCTACCAACTTCAAGCGGAATGCTTATGGAAGCAAATTCCATTGGTTTATCAAAGGTGGTTTTGCTCTTCTTTAGTGTTTGCCTAACATAGCTATTGTTTGCACATTTAAGCCTTAATATTCATGTTTTCAAGAGCGCTTTACAAAAAACTATTCCCCATGAATTGTAAAAAATTTTTTTTATATATCAACCATAAGGCGAGTTATCAATTATTATTTAAACAAGTCTTAGATAAGACAATCAGTATTGTATAACAAATTAAAAGGGGCAACGACAATGGATTTGTTCAATAATTTTGAGCAGTACTTAAGACAGTTAAGCGAAATGCAAAGAGGGGTTTTTAATAGCTGGACATCGATGATGCCAAATATGCAGAACTTTACCACACCAAACTTCCGTAACAATTTCGAGAATACCCTAAAATTCCAGGAAAACGTGGTGACAAGTTCTCTAGAATTGCAAGCTCTGTTAGCTCGTATGTCACTCGAAACCCAGAAGCAATTTTGGGAGGGCTATTTCAATATGTTACGGAAAGTATGAATCAAAAAGCTGAGTGAGCAGTAGAGTGGCATTCGGTTCACATCATATATAGTGGAGTGCTTTCTGTTTTTTTAAAGTGTGTTTGTCAAGGAATTATGAAATAATTTCTCTGACAAACATACTTTGAGTATTAATAAAGCCCCCAATAATTTATTGGGGGGAGTGTTTTTCGTGTGAAACGGTTATTTTAGGGGAAACTTTTTCTATTCTTTCTTTTCATTAAGAGTTCTACTTCGCTAACAAAGCCATTGACTAAAATTTAACCCTGCAACTTTGTCTAATCTTCTATCTAAAGAGAGAAGGCATAATTTTAACCAGTTCGTATTCCTGAATACAAAACTTAAGAAATAGGTGCTGGATTTTGGGCAATTTTGTCCTCATTCCAAAACTGACAGAAAAGCCAAGTAGAGATTATTAAGAGACAACTAGCGATCGTAAACTGCACCATCGCTCCATTAAAATGATGCAAAGAGGGTTTTTTTACATCTTGCACCAGTTATAAGGACGGGTCTTGCGCCCACTCCACAAATCCATCCAATTTTTGTGGGATGGGCATCTTGCCCGTCCATACTTTAAATGGTGCAAGATTTGAGTTTTGCAATCTACTCCTCCCCGCGCTGAGCCACAATGAATTTTAGTCAATTGCTTGTTGATAAAATAGACACAATCACAAAAAACTGGGTAGAAGCAGTTCGCTTTGATAGGCAGATTTCGAGTGCCGATGATTTACCAGGCTCAGCTATACGGGATCATCTTCCCGATGTTCTCATGGCGATGGCAACCGTGCTTTCCCAATCCCAGGACAGCGATATTCAGTCGATAGTGCAGAATAGTTTGGAACATGGCGTATTGAGGGCTGCACAAGGTTTCACTCCAATAGAAATTGCGCGGGAGTATCGTCTACTGCGCCAGGTGATGTTTTCTACGTTAGAGGCAGATTTACTAGAGGGTACGGTTCGGGAAGTCATGCGAGTTTATAGTGTGATTGACGCGACGATTGACGAAGCCATTACCCAGTGCTTCAAAAGCTATGTGGACGAGCGATTGCGGGAAATACAGCAGCTACAAAGTCAGGCAGAGCTAACTAATCAGGAACTGACTCGCTTGCTAAAAGCGAATCAGGAGAATGTCTCTCAACTCGCCCACGAACTGAAAAACCCTCTGAATTCGATTATTGGCTACTCGGAGCTGATTTTGCGCTCCTCACGCAAAAACCCTGAAGTTCAGGGTACGGTTCCCCATTTGGAACACATTGAGCGAGTGGTACGCAATGGCAGACAGTTACTCCGCCTGATCAACGATACATTGGAAATCTCTCGGTATGAGGCAGGGAAGATGAAACTGAACCCAGAGCCAATAGATGTGCGATCGCTAATTGACGATGTCTTTCAAATGTTGCACCCTTTGGCTGCTGTGAAAGAGCTACAAATGGTGGTTGATTGCGAACGTGCCCCCGAAAAAGTGCTGACAGACCCTTTGCGATTGCAGCAAATTATCACTAACCTTGTAAGCAATGCGATTCGCTACACAGAGTCAGGAAGCGTCAAATTAACGTGCCAGATACTATCCGATAACCAGTGGTGTATTGCAGTCAGTGACACAGGAGTCGGGATTACGCCAGAAGACCAATTGCGTGTCTTTGACCCCTTCTTTCGAGCTGACAATAGCGGCACTCCCGTACCCGATAGTACTGGCTTAGGGCTGGCAATTGTCTCGCAGCTAGTAAAACTCATGCAAGGCAAAATAGAGCTGGTATCGCTGTTTGGAGTTGGCTCCACCTTCACTGTCATCTTGCCGCTATTCGTCAAAACACCCGCGTCACATTCAAGTACCTGAAGAATTATGAAGGAGAATTCATGGTGTCTTTCAATCGCAAAAATGCTTTAATTCTTGCCATTAATTCATCAAAATCAATCGGCTTACGGATGAAGTCATTAGCTCCTAACTCTAATCCTTGGGGAATATCAGCCTCTGCATAAGCCGTGATCAGAATAACAGGAAGAAAAGGGAGTTTTTTATTTTCCCGAATACGCCGAGTGACTTCATAGCCACTCATTCCTGGCATCATGGCATCGAGTAACACGAGATCGGGTGGCGATGCTTCTATCTTGGCTAACGCTAATTTGCCATTATTGGCAACATCAACCTCATACCCTTCTTCCATTAAAATTGCCTCTAGTAGAGACAAATTATCTTGTGTATCATCTACAACCAGGATGCGTTTAGCTTGAGGTTTAGCTTGAGAAGAAAACATAAAATCAAGTCTCCGTTTAGGTAAAGAGGCTTATATCAATTTGGCACTTAGCGACTTGCAGTTTCACAAGTGTGGTGCAAGATGTCTTTTATCAAAATGCTAGAATTTTGTCAATTTATCACTCCTGCTGAGAAGACCCTATACGCAACAAAGTGGAGTATGGGGATGAAAAGCAGGGCAGGAACTTGACTGCATAACGAGATTAGGGGAATATAACATAAGCTACTTACCATAGTCAGGGGCTAAAAAAGGGTCATTTAGTCGAGCCAAAAATCGAGCAACCTTGTTTAGGTGATGACGCTAAATGATACGGTTGAAACTCCGAAGCACTTCCGCTCAACTGGGAAACAGCTATTTAGACAACTGAATACCAATTAGATTAAGTACCGCAGGAAGTGCGGAAACTTACGCCCACGGGAGATACACGTCAACAAACCAGTGCGCCCTTGGAGGTTCCCAAAGAGTGTGCGCTCCTGGCGTTGGTGGCTACCCGCAAGGTAGTGCATCGTGTATGTATCAGCCACAGTAGTGGTTGAGCCTGGGAAGTTATGGGTGAAGCATAGCGGAACCCATAGTACTTCACAATAGCTATTTGTTGGCTTACTAACCTCCTACCTTAGGGGAGTCGCACCTTCAGCCAATCGACAATGGTTGGAGGAAGCTTCTGCTGAACCTTACTGCTCACGTAAATTCCAACGTGTCCGACAGGAAAAGAGCAAACTGTGTAGTCCTGGCTTCCGATGTACTTCTCAAGAGCCAAGGAAGATGCAGGGGGAACCAGATGATCCTGCTCGGCGTAAATGTTTAAAATCGGGATGCGGATATTCCCCAAATCTACTCGCTTCCCTCCAATCTCGATTTCACCTTTGATGAGTTTGTTTCCCTGGTAGAAGTCCTTGATGAACTGTCGGAATGTCTCCCCAGCTTGATCGGGACTGTCGAAAATCCACTTTTCCATCCGCAGAAAGTTGACAAGTTTCTCTTCATTGTCAACTATCTCTAGAAGGTCAATATACTTCTTGATTCCTAACTGAAAGGGCTTGAGCATTATGAAGGTGAAGTTTAGGAAGTCGCCGGGGATATTGCCCAAAGTATCTACCATGAGATCAACGTCCATAGCCTCTGATCCCACAGTGGATCTACCCCAAACATTGAAGAGTCCCTGATTGATGTGGAAATCAACCGGAGTGACCATAGTAATTAGGTTTTTCACCTTATTTGGGTAAAGGGAACTGTAGCAAAGGCTAAACGTTCCCCCCTGACAAATTCCTAACAAGTTGATTTGCTCCAAATTGTGGCGCTTGCGCATCACATCCACACAATTATTGATATAACCATTGATATAGTCATCAAGAGTGAGCCAGCGATCGCCTCGGGTGGGATAGCCCCAGTCAATCAGGTAGATATCCAAACCCAGTTTGAGCAAATTGGCAACGAGCGATCGCCCCTCCTGTAAATCGACCATGTAGGGACGGTTGACTAAGGCGTAAACAATGAGGATGGGGATATTATGGCGGTTTTCCTTCGAGTCGAACACATCCCCCCTACGCGATGGTATTGTGTCTACAGTAGCGGTGCCTGTTTCGGATGAATCCCTATCAGGGATTGAAATAAGCGAATGCTCGACCTTTGAGTTGAAACGGTACAGCACCACTTTATCCTCCCGGTAGACCTCCTCCTTGGGTGTCACCCCAATCTGAACGTCCTCTTCCCGCAGGCGGCTTGAGATATCAATGCCCTTAATTACTTTTTGGAATAACTCAGTAAATTCCTGCATCGCCTGCTTACAATACTTCGTTGTTAAAGGATTCTGCCAAGGTTTTTTTAAGGTTTTTGACTTCCTTTCGCAACTCATAGAGGCTGCGGTAAACCTCGTCTAATTCACTACGAGTCGGCAAGTCATTCATCTTGAGAAACACTTCCATCAGCTGTTGCTGGTGTAGCCGCCAGGTTATGGCTGCATTCATGAATTTTCCCTGGATCTCAAGGGCATCCTCTGAATGGAACCTCTGTGCGAATACTCGGTCAAATATACTACTCCAGACTTGCAGAAACTGCCGCAAGTTCTCAACCGTTTCACCCTTATTTTGGGAAGAGATTAACTCCCGCATCAGTTCCTCAAATGCCCTCACCCAGATATCAAGCAGCACTAACAGATAGTCAAAGCTCGCCTTACTGAAGTTTATCCAAACATCAAAGGTCTGAAGCAGTTTGTTAAACTCACCGGTGTACTGCTGGTGTGCAAGCATCAGGGTTTACTCCATGGAAATGCCTCTTCTACAGATAACAAATTTTCAAGCAAATAAAGGTTGTGTTGGAAAAACTTGTTGAGGGAGTGAGGGAGTGAGGGAGAATAACTAATGACTAATGACTAATGACTAAGGACTAAGGACTGCCAAAACTTGTTAACTTTATTTGTAGCGATCTACTTAATTCTCAGCCTCACCATCCCCAAGAACCGGGAATACCTTTGAAAGGTCCAACGACATCGCTGGTTATCCAACCACCGTAGAAATTTCCTGGTTGCGGCTGCACCTTTTCTCCGTTGACGTAGCAAGCATCCATGACGTGAGCGTAAAAAGCGACATAGTCTTTTATTGATGCAAAGGCGGGTGTAGGGTCGCGATAAAACCATGCAGCATTCTGAACTTCTTTGTCACCAACACGAATTGTGTAGTAACTAGCACCTCCCTTCCACTCACAAAAGCTAGATTGCGGTGTGAGCAAGAGGTGTTCCGTTTTGATATCCTCAGGTGGGATGTAGTAATTCGGTGGGTGGCTGGTTTCTAAAACGCGCTTAGCACGGTGAGTATCTGCAATAGTGACACCATTAAAGATGATTTGGATATGTTTGTCGGTATCCTCAAGGCGAGGCGGACGGGGATAATCCCATACTGATTCTTGTCCGGGAGCTGGTTCAATGCGTTGGGGTCTAAACATTTTGGATTTTATGATTAGATTTAGAACCACAGATGGACACAGATTAACACAGATGGTAAGTACATAAAAATGGTGCGTCAACGTAGCTAACGCACCCTACTGTAGCTTATTTTAACTAATTCTGCGGAAGTCCCTACCCGAGCGCGTAGCGGGGTAGGGATGGATAGCAGGGAGGTTGGGAGGTGCATCCCTTGTGGATGTCTGAGCAACCTCCAAATTTTTCTGGATTAGTTTTATCGCTAAATCTATATTGTGATAAAATAAAAAACTAGGAGGTGATTTTGAGTGTTGCATAAAGCTGTACAAGTCCGTTTATACCCGACTAAAGAACAACAAACACTATTAGCTCAAGCATTTGGATGCTCTCGTTGGTGGTGGAATTATGCTTTGAATAAGTCAATTGAAACTTATAAAGAAACAGGCAAAGGACTTGGACGTTCAGCACTCAATGCCCTTCTTCCCGCCCTTAAAAAAGCAGAAGATACCTGTTGGTTAGCCAATTGTTATAGCCAAGTTTTGCAGGCTACAACACTGAATCTAACTACAGCATATAAGAACTTTTTTGATGGTAGAGCCGGATTCCCTCGGTTCAAGTCAAAACACGGTAAACAGTCAATTCAGTATCCTCAAAATGTCAAAATTGTAGATGGTGAGTCCAGTCCTGTTCGCGCAGCGTGTCCGAAGGACATAGGAGGGTCTCCCGACCTAGGGAACTGGCGAACCCGTAAGGGTAATGTAAAACTTCCTGGGAATATCGGGATAGTCAAAGCCAAGATACACAGACAGATTGAAGGGAAAATTAAGACTGTCACTGTTAGTAAGACTCCATCAGGTAAATATTTTGCATCTATCCTGACTGAGGTAGAAGGTGAAAATCCCACTATCTCAGAAGGTAAGATTTATGGTATTGATTTAGGATTGAAACATTTTGCTGTTATCACAGATGGCGAAAAAATTTCTAAGTACGACAATCCTAAACACATTACTAAGCACGAGAAAAACCTAAAGCGCAAGCAACATAAGTTAGCGCGTAAACAAAAAGGAAGTAATTCAAGACATAAGTATAGAAAAGTTGTTGCCAGAGTGTACGAACGAGTTAGTAACTCACGGCAAGATTTTCTACATAAACTTAGTTACAAGTTGGTCAGCGATAGCCAAGCTGTTATAGTAGAGAATCTTCATGTTAAAGGCATGGTATGCGCTGAGTCCTTCGGACACGCTACGCGAACGCGCACGCTACGCGAACGTAATCACAATTTGGCAAAAGCAATATCTGATTGTGGATGGGGAATGTTCACCAATTTTCTAGCGTATAAGCTAGAACGCAAAGGCGGAAAGTTGGTTGAAGTAGATAGATGGTTCCCCAGTTCCAAACTCTGCTCTAATTGTTTTTATCACATGGGTGAGATGCCACTAGATGTGAGGGAATGGGTTTGTCCTCACTGCGGTACTCACCATGATCGAGATGGGAATGCAGCTATCAACATTAGAGCAGAGGGTATCAGATGGCTATTGGCGGAAGGTTCAGCCGTCTGGAGCTGTAGGAGGGGAGGTAAGACCAAAAATGGGACGAAAGTCTCATTTGAGGCACTCGCCTATGAGTACAGAAGCCCAAACCTCAGCGTAGCGCGTTTGGGTAGTTCACCGCACCTGTTTAAGACTTTCAACTTCCTTAGTAAACAACTCCGTAAATAAACTCAAGACGGTCCGTTCTTCGCGTACTTTGATATTGGCGGTAATACCCATACCTGACTGCAAAGACAATTTTCTACCATGAGCATTGAGAGATTGTTGTGCTAAACGAATTTTTACGGGGAAACGATAATATTGGTGTGTTTGGTCGGGTGGTAAAGCATCTGAACCAACCGAAACAACTTCTCCCTTAATATCACCAAACTCGCTGTAAGGGAATGAATCAAGTCTAACATCAACTTTCATTCCTTCCTTGACGAAACCAATATCCTTGTTCGTAATGAAAGCTTCAGCAATAAAGTTATCGTTTGGTACGATGGTGAGAAGTTTTTGGCTGTTTTGTGCCACAAAACCAGGATTTTTAGCTTGCAAATCAAAAACAACCCCAGATACAGGAGAGCGAAGTTTTTGATATTTAATATTTGTTTCCGCTTGTATGATTTTGCTGTCCACGTCAGCCAGTTGCTTCTCATTGTCACGCAGAATTCTAGAGAATTGGCTGTCGATTTCGGCAATACGCTGTTTGTTATTGGCTATCTTTTCCTGCACGTTTTTGCTAGAAACAGCTACTGTATTTTTCGTCTCTTGTTGTCCCTGTTCAATTTCATACTTCAGACGTCGCTGTTCCTCAACAAATTGTGCTACTTGTGCTTTGATATTCTGCACTTGTTTTTGTTGCTGGAGGTACTGAAGCTGAGCGATCGCTCCTTCTTCGGCTAAGAGTTTCATTTTACTTAAAATCTGCTGCTCAATTGCTAAAGTTCCTTTAGCATCATCGAGTTGAACTTGGTTTTGAGCCAGTTTCTGCTTGCTCTGTTCGACTTTTAAACGCGCAGCAGCAGATCGAGTATCTAATTCAGTTTTAGCTGTTTCTAGACGTTCTTGTTCGTCACTATCCAAGCCTACGACAGCACCAGTGTTTTTAAATTCTTTACGCAATAACTCATTTTCTGAAACTAATGCGGCTCGATTTTTCAGCAGAAAAGCAGCTTCTCTTGGCAAGTTACCTCGCATAAATTCTACTTCAGCCGCTACTCCAGAACCAATCTCCATTAAACGGCGATAAAGCTGGTTTTCTTGCATTAATGAAGCACGAACTTTTTTGAGAGAATTTAATTCACCATTAGTTGTGACGGAATCAAAAGTGAGCAGTAAATCTCCTGGATTGACTTTTTGCCCATCTTTAACATAAACTCCTTTCACCACTCCATTAAGCGGAGCTTGAATGTCTTTCACTGTTCCTTCCGGCTTCAATTGACCCTGTGATGCAGGAACGACTTGCTCAATTTTTGCAAAGTATGCCCAACCAATTCCAAAACAGGCTAACACCATCAATGTCACCATAATAGTGCGTGACCACACTGGAGATTGGCGTAGGACAACCGATTGCTCTAATTGCTCAAAGTTGTACTGCTTAAAATCCCTTTCAGATGCTCTAGGACGCTTGGAGTCAGCAGTAACCACTCTTGCATCCGAAGACTTTCCATTTTGATAAGTTCCATTACGGCTATGACCGTTGAGGTGATTTTCATTAACTTGAGTCATGATATTTACCTGAAGATTAAGATAGAGAGAATGAAAATGATGAATTATAAATTAATGAATTATGAATTATAAATTTAGTGTTTTTTCCACTTTCATAATTCATAATTCTTCTTACCAACAAGAACTCAGAACTCAGAACTCAGAACTCAGAACTCAGAATGACTCCTGTACTCAGGGATGCGGATGAGTCGAGGTTTAAAGCCCCTACTTTTAAGTAGGTCGAAGTAAAAATGCGGAGCATCGTATTTGAAACCCCCGGATTCATCCGTGGGGATATTCTGAATTCTGAGTTCTGACTTCTGACTCCTTTTCATAGCTTCACTTCTTGTTGGTTGTAAAGGTAGAAATAATGACCTCTCAAAGCCATTAAATCATCATGGTTTCCTTGTTCGATAACCTTACCACCATCCATTACAACAATAATGTCTGCATTTCTGATGGTGTTGAGACGGTGAGTAATAAAGAATACTGTGCTACCCTTGAATTCATCTGCTAAATTTAGACAAACTTGTCGTTCTGTGGGGTAATCCAAAGCGCTCGTTGCTTCGTCTAAAACTAATAATTGTGGTTTTTGTAAGACAGAACGAGCGATCGCTATTCTTTGTCTTTGTCCACCAGAAAGTCCAGCACCCCTTTCGCCGACTCGCGTATTATAACCATTCGGTAAGTTCATAATGAATTCATGCGCTGCTCCAACTTTTGCGGCTTCAATAATTTCCTCGGTTGATGCTTCCGGATTCGTGAGAGCAATATTTTCCTGAATCGTTCCATCAAACAACAGCGTCTCTTGAGGAACGACACCAACCTGTCGCCGCAAAGAATAAAGTTCTACCTTGGAAACGTCGTAACCATCAATGAAAATTCTGCCAGCCTCTGGTTCGTAAAGTCTCAGCAGCAATTTCATCATCGTGCTTTTACCCGAACCACTTTGTCCAACTATTCCTACAAATTTGCCAGCAGGAATATCGAGATTGACATTGCAAAGTTGCAATGGACCGCTGCTTGCAAACCTGAAGGAAACATTGTCATATTTGACTGCTCCTACAACAGGAGGTAAGGTAATATTGCCACGGTCTTTTTCGGCTTCCTGAGGTGTATCGACAATATCGCTTAAACGCTCTAAAGATAAAGCAGTTTCTTGGAAGTTTTGCCACAGTTGAGCTAATCGCAATATAGGGCTGGTAACATACCCTGAAATAATCCTAAAAGCAATTAATTCCCCTAGAGTCAAGTCTCCTTCCAGTACCAAATATGCTCCTACCCACAAAACAAGCAAACTGCTAAGTTTGTTGAGAAAGCTACTTGTAGAATTGGCGAGGGTGGAGGTAACTACAGTTTTAAAGCCAGCGCCTACATAACGAGCATAACGCTCTTGCCAGGAAAAACGCGCTCGCAACTCGATATTTTGCGCTTTCACTGTTTGAATTCCTGACATCACCTCAACCAAATAAGATTGAGTGTCGGCGTTGCGTTCAGCTTTGCTTCGTAGTTGTCTGCTCACCGTAGGAGAGGCAATCAAAGTAATGGCAACAAATATTGGAATTGTTCCCAAACCAACCAAGGTTAACTGCCAGCTATAAATTAGCATCACGATGATATAAACCACCGAGAAAAGCGCATCTAATCCTACTGTTAAAGCAGTCCCGGTGAGAAACTGGCGAATATTCTCTAATTCGTTGATGCGAGTAGAAAGTTCCCCTACCGGTCGGCGTTCAAAATAGCGCAACGGTAGACGCAGCATATGGTCGATAATTTCCGACCCCAAACCCATATCGATGCGGTTGGTGGTATCTACAAATAAGTAAGTTCGCAAAGTGCTAAGCACGGCTTCAAACAGACCTACTACTAATAGCAAAACACCCAAAACGTGCAGGGTACTGATACTGTTTTGAGCGATGACTTTATCAATAATCATCTGAATGACCAGCGGATTTGCCAGCGCTGCTAACTGCACGAAGAAGGAAGCAACAAAGACTTCTATAAGGACTCGGCGATAACGCGACAAATAAGGGACAAACCACTGAACACCGAAACGTTGGCGGGGTGTTGCTGGCGTGGAAGAAAGGAGCAATACCCTCATCTGGGGGAGATCATTGCTTTCCTCAACTTCCAACTGGGCGATGAAATCAGCGGGTTTGAAGCGTACAATTCCCTTAGATGGGACACCTAAAACAACACTGCGCTCACCTGTTTCATACAGAACAGCATAGCTATCACCATAACGAACCAGCGCTGGTGTCGGTATACGTGTTACAGAGGATGTCGGTACATCTACCAACTGCGCCCTTAACCCAATTAACTCTGCTAGGTAAGCACACAGCTGAAAAGATATCACACCCTGACGATTCATCTGGTCGTTGAAAATGCGGCGAATGACTTCGCGTCGAAACGGCATTTCCAAATGTTTCGATAACATTTGGAAACAGGCGATCGCCGAATTGAGTTGTCCCTTACCCCCAAAGAATGGGTATTTTGTGGTCTTTTGTTTCCCTTGCACCGTCGAGGGCTGTGGTGGTGCTATTTCTTCGTCCGGTGCGTATGGAATCTCTATATCGTCTGTTGTCTGCGGGTGACTAGCATCTACTTGATGCTGTTGTCGCTGGATACTATCAAGCAGTAACAAATCCGACGCACGCAAACCAATTAACCGCGCCGGATTCCCCTGTACCTCAACTGTGTTATGCAAATCAGTCAATTCCAACCGAGAACCAATAGAGAAGCCTTTTACCGTTCCGCCGCCACTGACAAACCAAATGCAATCGCTATCTTGTTGGTTATAAGGAGTTTTTCCTGGTGAGAGGTAATCTACTTTTGCCCCAGCGCAAGCGTGTTGAGTCAGTTCTTTGAGGTTGGTACCACCTAAAGCTTGCACTTCGTTTTGGACACTGAGGACATCGAACACTTCCACCAAATGACAGCGGTTTTTACGCTCCCTGGCAAAAGCTGGGTACATCGTGAGTAAGCGTAAATACTCCGTAGCGCTTAATGTTAAACATATGACTTCACTCGAAGCGATCGCTGTTTCGCAGGCAATTTCCCGTAACAGACTAATTTCGCCAAGAATTGCGCCTCTTTCCAGCAAACTCAACGTATTTGGCATTTGCGTACGCGGATCGTATGCTAATAAGCGGGCTTTCCCTTCATAAATAATTGTGACTCGTTCAGGGGTTTTGTCTTTGCCGATAATCTTCTGACCTATCCGGTAGCGCAAAGGTTGGAGTTGTTGTGATAATGAGGCAATCACCTCGGTTGGTAATTGGTCAAAACCCTCTAAGGTGGCGATAAATTCTTGGAAAGCAGAGCTTTTAATATAGGTCATATCAAATATAGTCAAGAGTTCAGAGTCAGGAATAAAGGTAAAATTTCTAGGTGGTTCCACCAGAACTGCGGTTTCCTGCAAATATTTAGCGTACTTAGTAGAAGATTGGCTTTTCGTATACGCTCAAACGGCGGCTCCCTGTAGATATATTAAGGTAAAGTAACCAGTTAAGATACCATTAAAATGTTAACTTCTAACTTTTAAATTTAGAAGAGTTGCAATTCCAAAGTATTGAATTTGTCCGTTCTGCATCACGACTCCCTTTTCTTTGTCAATTCTTAAAATTCCTCTGTTTAAGGTAAATTGATGCGCCTGTACTTGGGATAGGAGTACCAACAAAGCTTTACAGTTAGGCTGAGATTGCCCAGTTGCAATACTGGAGACGCACTGTTTTTTGGTGGTGGGGCAACTTTTTATTGCCAGTGTTATAAATTGTCTCAGATAAAAGAGTGCGAAAGCCTTGAGACTATGTAATCAATAGGTAAAGATTGTATAAATGATTATTTTTTTGTTGAATTTGCATTTTTTTTCTTTTTTTGGATTTATTATTCGTAAAACGCTTTCTTAAGCTAACAGAACCCCCGCAATCAAATTACGGGGGTTCGTGTAGAGGTAGCTTACAGGCAAGTGAAAAGTGTAGGGTAGGCTAAGGTTTTGTGAGCACAGAAAATTTATTGATAGAGAGATTCATTTAGTTTAAGGGTATCAACAGACTTAGGTAAAACGTCTACAGAATCTAATGGGTGTAGAGATTGCCAAAAGTTGAGAATCTGTTCTGCCACAAGCTGGGGTTGAAAGAAATGAAAAAAATGTCGTCCTTCGGGGCATTCGCATAGGCGATCGCCCTCTTTTAAGTATGGTTGCCATCCGTGTAAAGCATCGGTATCGACAATAATGTCGTCCATGCTTCCACAAACCATAAAGGGTACTGGAACTCGTTCTGGAGGGATACTCAGCCGTTTAAAAAGCGAATGAGGTGAAAGCGAGCAATTTAAGTCTTCCTCCAAAATTTTCATCAAACGCTTGATAGTATATTCCTTCTGATAGCCAAAAAGGTTATAGGCAAAACTATTGAGAGTCTTTTGCCGACTTAAGAATGGGCGATGGACGTAGTAGTGTGCTTGCCAGTCAATACCCGCATCAACACCCACAGCTAACACAGTTAAAGACTTGACTTTTTCTGGATACTTACGAGTGTAGAGTAGCCCTAACAATCCTCCTGTGCTGTGACCAACAAGATGCACAGGTTGCTCGCAGGATTTCAGATAATCTTGCAGCAGTTCAACTGCATCATCTAGTGAACTAGCCTCATCCTGGGTTTGGTGATATTCCCATAATGCAACAGTCATTTTGTGTGACAGCTGATACATCAACGGCTGAGCAAAGCATTGTAAACTAGGACTTGTATTCAACCAAATAACATCTGGCAATTTCGACATTTAATTTACCTGCGAATTAATTATCAATTCAGCAATTACCAATTAGCATTTTTTTACTACTAATTCCTAATTGCCGCAAGAGTTGAAAGCTACAAAAAAAAATCTTTTTTTCACCAGAACTACCCAGGTTTTGACACGCTCTTGCGTCAAATCATATTGCTTATCTTCATCAAGAGCCAAGCCGACAAATTTACCGTTCTTCAATGCTTTTGATTCATTGAAATCATAGCCGTCTGTAGACCAAAAACCAGCCGTAGTGCCGCCTCCAACATCCCAGGTAGGGCTGCCAATGATGAGATATTGATAGTTTTAAAAATCACTATCTTCTGCCTCTAAAATGTTATGTAATGTCACGATATTCTCACCACCGAATTCTTTCTGAATCATCTCGGCGAGAGATTCAGTTTTACCTGTTGTAGATCCAAAAAATAGACCAATTTTTGACATAGACTGCTTTTGGCTTACCTTAAAATCAGCAAAGTAGTAACCTTACTTAACCCTTGTTCGTATATTGCAAGGTCAGAATTATCACTCATACAACTCAAATAAAGCCATTCCTCCAGTTTCAGATCACAACAAAATTAATCCTGTATAAGCTATGTGAACGTCTAGCAGCTGACCATTTTTTGAATTCGCTCATTCGCGAAATTCTTAGTTCAAAATTTAAGAAAAAATTTTGAATTGACACTTGGGATACAAGACAGGAGGCTGCGCGACATGGAAAACAAGCCGAAAGTGCATCCTTGCTTCAAGCCCCTGGCTTTAGCCATAGGGTATTATTTTTGAATTTTGAATTTTGAATTTTGAATTGTTTTGACTGGAGGGCTTCTTTCCTGATGAAAGCAACCTGCAATGACTTCTGTTATTTACTTTTTGAGAAATAATTGCATTTTTATAGCAATCAAGAATAACGTTATTTTGCCTAAAAATACAAAAATCTCATTAAGCAGGTTATATCATGTCCGGTTATATAACCGTGCGGAAGTTCGTAGTGAGGAATGCGCGTCCTCTTTCCCGACCAAGCAAGGACTGAAGTCCTTACTACAAACAAGTTTTATTATAGGCAAGTCAGCGAACATGATATTACAGAATCACCTCAAATATAGTCATGGTTATAGCCCGTTAGGCCAGCATGAGCAACCTGAATGCACAGTAATTTCCCTGATAATCTGAAGAGCTTTCTATTACCAACACACTAAGACGAGTCAGCAGGGTCTTGATTCACGAATAACGGACTTGTAGAGGTTATTGCCATTCCACACCTATGAACATTATTTGATAAAGATATTCAACAAGCTTGAGAAATAGCTTACACTAAAAATGAAATTAATGAAAGATTATCTCAATAAAAAAATAGGAGATGGCGAGAGACGGCTTCACTGTAGTGCAGATACAAGCACACAAATAAAGCCTGCGGAGGCAGGCTGGGTATGTATAGCTGAGGCAGTGCGTTGCAAAGCGTAAGCTAGATGTCGCTATCCACTAATGGAGTATTCAAAAGCCACATTGCCAGTCAAGTTAATACCTCCCTCAAGAACAGAGGAGGGTTGGGTGATGTCGCTGCTAGCACTTCCGTTCAGCAGGAGGTTGGGATTGGGAGTGCGGGGGTTGTAGCTGGTGGTGTCAATTGTCAACGGATTGGGGAAGGCGTAGGCGATGTTTTCCCAAGGCACAAGCTTAAAGTTGGTGTTGACGTTGCTGAGTTCCCCATCATCCTCCACAAGACGTGCTGGTTCGTTAGAACCATCTTGAGTGACGAACAAACCATACGGGAAGTTGGAACCCAGTGGCACGTTGATAACATCTGCACCATCTGACTCTTGAACGCTGTCAATTGCTCCATTGTTACCAACAGCAAAGCGCCCTACAAAGTCATTGTGACCCTCGCGACTGTAAACTGCAAAGGTGTTGTCACCTTGGCTAGAGGCTAGCAGGTAGCCAGTGCCATCTTTGCCGTAGTAGATGGAGAGCCCTTCTACATCGTCTTCTACATAGCTACCGCCCAAGTCTTTCACTTTGTCAATCAGTGTACCAGTCGTGCCACCGTTTGGTTCTGCTTGATACTTCCAAATCCCTACATCTTCCTGCCCAATGTAGAGGAAACCGAGTTCTTGATCTGCCACCATGCCTTCTAGCTGAGCATCGCGTCCAGCCGTTGTAGGTACAGTGAAATTACGTACTCTTTCAGCCCCAATCTTACCATGACCTGTGTCAATTAATTTGTACTGGGCGACATCTCCAGTTTCTCGGCGATTGGCAAAGACGTAGTAATCATCTGTCACAGGACTGTGGTACAAGCTTACGCCATAAGCACTCCGCGATGATGGCGAGTAGGGAGGCTCAAAGGGCGACGCTTGAAACAAAGTACCGATACTGCTATCAGTGATATCTTCGAGATATTCAGCGGACGCGCTGGGATGGGAATTGATTTTGAAGATAGCCAGCTTATCGTTGTTGCGGTCTGTGGCTACGGCAATATCAACAGAATCACCGCCTAAGTTAAAGTTATATTGCAGGTCGATATTGTTGTAACGGATACCACCTGGATTGACCTCCTGCAACAGATTACCAGACAAATCATAGACCCGTAAGCCTGCATTTTTCACTGCTGTTAGTACCAGGCTTTGTTCTGGATTAGAGGAATTTACGTAGATAGCTGGGTCATCCGCATCCGCACGTTGGTCGCGTGGTAAATTTGGGTCATTAGACAGGTCAGGACGGGTTTCGACTGTAGGCGCTGCGGTAGGAACTAAGTCTGCACCTAAAGCGAGGATTTGAGTAAATTGGGTCTGGCTGAAGTTGTTGTCACTCACCAAAACGATGGACTGACGACCGTCAGACAGTTGAGGACCAAAACTGATGCCCTCTATGTTATCTGTGCCTGTAGGTAAGTTCAGCGAGTTGAGATTCAACACCAAACGCTTCTCGGCAGGTTTGATATCTGCTAGTTGTTCAGTACTGATATTATTGAGAGAATCGTAGTACTTGATGTCAGTTGCTCCTTGCAAACTGACTTCGTAAATTTTGATAGTATTACCAACCCCTGCGGAGAAGGAGCGCTCCAACGCGAGTAGGGTACCTCGGTTATCAAGTGCGAGTAAATCCACTAAACCATTATCACCCGAACCTGTAGTGGGCGGTGCGGCTACCGGGTCGATGTTATAGAGATATTCCTTCTCTGGCTGTCCGCTCACCAAGTTATATTGTAGGATGCGAGAACGGCTGCCATCAGTGAGGGTGGCAACAGCACCATCTTGGAACAGGGCGTTTTCGGTTGCTGTGTATAAAGTCTTTTGGTTAGGCGTAATCGTGAGGCTTTCAAATGCCAGGTTATTGCGAACACCCGACACTTGGGTATCACCTGTATCTACAACCCCATTCCCGTTGGTATCCTGCACAACAGGGAGGAACTTGTTTGGTACGGGCAAGGAATTGACTTGCTGTCCTGTGGTTAAAGAGAATTGATTAATGAAAGGATTTGTAACTCGACCCGCATTGATATTTACCTCTCCCTCAGAAGAAATGAATACTGTGTTATTCTTGCTCAATGCAATGCCTTCAGGGTCGAGACTGTTGAGTGGAAACTCGTTGCCATTCTCATCTTTAAGGGTGGTAACATCTGTAAAGGTGACACCCAAGCCAGTTTCTTGAGAAGATGGAGTTTCTAGGGTAAATGTGTAGAAGCGGGCGGGAGCAATTTGGGAACGGTCATCAGAGATACTATAGAAGCGATTATTTGCTGCATCGTAGGTGACACCGGACAGTCCACCAACAGGAGTTTCTTGTCCATCCACAGTTCCAGCCGCACCATTCGGGATATAACCAGTGGGAAAGATGGTTTGACCTGAAAAGTCCACATTAGGAACAGTTCTGCCTGCTTCTGTGGGCGGTACCTGTAAATCTGCCCATATTAAGCGATGGTCGGAACTCGGGAAACCGGTAGGAGGTGTATTCGGGTTATAAGTGCCTACCAGTGGGAACAGAGGGTCAGTATTGAGGGGCCAAAATACGGCTGAGTTGGTGATATTTAAGTCAGTAGATGGTAACACATAATCTGTCCGCAAGTTGCCAGGAGTCGTATCGGCAAAATCTGCGGTGTCAAAAGCAGGGTTTCCGCGATGATTCAGATTTGCCCCACCCTGCAACACGGCTTGTTGGGAACCGCCAGGACTGGAGGGGATGAAATTCGTATTGATGTTAGGGTTTTGTAACAGTTGGCGGATAGCGTTGTTGTAGCTGTCGCCATCAAAGGGGTCTGCATTTTGGTCACCCATGATCACGAAGCGTGACCCACCAGCAAGACCACCTTCTTGACCCTGATCGTCATAGATATAATCACCTTTGTCAGGGGTAATGTAATCTGCCCAGAAACGAATCTCGTCGTAGTTACGCTTGCCATTACGGTCTTCGGGACCATCGAACGTGGGGGGTGTGGGATGGCTGACCAAAGCGTGAATTGTCTCGCCATTTACTGTAATGGGAACGTCCCAATGATTCTTGGAAGAGAGGCGCAACACGGCTTGTTCTTCTTCAGAATACCAAGGTGTATCAGAACCAGGAAGAGCAACAGTAGGTAGCAGTGACCCCGGTATGTCTTTCCATAGGAAGTTCTGGAACGTCCGCACATTAGCCGTGTCGATGGGGTACTTCGACAGCAACAACATCCCGTACTGACCTGGGAACTCACCGAAGCCAAAAGCATCGTCACCATATCCCCGTGTACCAGGAGTTGTGACGACTGTACCGTCGTTGTTCAAGTCAAATCCAGAAGGAATGCCAGTATTTGAGGGTGCGATGTAGACGTAAGGGTATTCAACTGGGGTTGCACCGTTTTGGCTGACCGAGAGATAATTTTGCTGTAATAATCGGACTGGCTCAAGAGGATCTGCCTCGACGTAGTCAAACTCGTTAATCAGCAGCACATCTGGATTCGTACGCTGGATGATTTCAGCAACAGCTTTCGCTTGAGGGTTGTCAGGCGTGGACAAATCGGTTACTAACTCACCTTCGGCGCTGCGGTTCAAAGAAGCATTGAACTGTGAAAAGCGGATTGTGTTAGCGGTCATATATTCTTCTAAGATGATTAGGGTTCACTGGTGCAACAAATAAATTGTTCTTCGTAATCATTAGACCTCTTGCGGAATGTGAGTTCCATCTGTACGGCAGTTGCTTCAACGGGGGGAACCCCCCTCCGGGTTCACCAGTCGCCTGGCTGTCGGGAAACCCTCCTGCAGCGCTGGTTCACCGCAACGCACTGCCTCGTCCATCTGTGGTTAATTATTCTTTTTTTTGGACTTTTGCAATAAGTCTATAAGTTTCAAAAAAAGATGACTTATTAAATTTTTGCAAGAATCAGGTTTAGGATATTTGGAACCAGAGATAAGCACAGATAATTCATCTGTGCTTATCTCTGGTTACATCTTGTCTTTTGCAAGAAATGTCACCAATGAGTCCATAGCCCCTGATCTGTTGACTATTAACATTAATGATTTCAGCAAAATTTACTTGAACAACCACGTCATTGTAATCCAAATCTTCACCACCAAATCGCTCTTCAAACCCAAATTTTTTATTTCCCAATATACGAATAGAATCTACGCCATCGTTAATTTCTATTCCAGTATTATCTTGATTTTCTTGCAAATAAATAATATTGCATAATTTCTAATTGTTAACAATCCGGTCAGCAAGTGCGGCAAACTTACCACTGCCCAAGTCATCATCTATATTGCTTGTTGTTGATTCACCTTTACCGTTTGCTCATAAATAAACTTCTTAGAAAGATTAGGTTCAGGATATTTGGAACCACAAAGGTTTATCTGTGGTTTCATTTACAAAAACAAGCTTTACAGTCGGGGTAATGATAATGTGCACATCACTGTATCACGCATCCCTCCTACAAAGAAGCGTGGATTTTGAATGAAATGATTGTCATCTTTAGTTTGTATTAATTTGTATTCAGTACCCTCAAATTATCTCAATAACGTTAAGAAGTAGATAGCAAAAGGTTAAGACATGAGATTGACATACTCCCCAGCCTGAAGGCATGAGGATTCTAGGCTCAAGCAGTGATAGCAGCTCTGAGCAACCACCTCTGAGTCGGCTAAAGAACCTGAACGAAACACAACATCAATTCCTCTTGTCACTCAATCCACATATTGATTCGTTAGCAACACTTCTACATTTACCTTAGGATATTGATAAATGAATTCTGAAATCCAGCCATTCAAAACAGTCACGCCAAATACAGTTGAGGCAGAGATTCGCAGTGTTCCATAGGGAAGGGATTGCATTTGTGGCACGGTTAAGGTGGCTTCTGCCAAATCCCCCAGAATTTTCACTCTTCCGGAGCAATTTGAAGGAGAACAGTATGACCATTGAGGCGGTTACTAAAACGATTGGACTGATCCTTGCCCCGGTTGTGATGATTACTGCCTGTGCCCTGATACTCAATGGACTGTTGGCTCGCTACGCCTCTATTGGCGATCGCCTGCGTTTGGTAAATCAGGAACGACTGAATCTACTGGAACTGGATTTAAGCCAAAATCGTTTCAAAGCAGATCGCCTGCACGAACTTGATTGCATCCTGCCTGATTTACTGCGCCACCATCATCTTGTGCATGATGTGCTGGTGCTTGTTTATCTTGCCATTCTGGTATTCATGTTGGATATGTTAGTGATTGCATTAGCGATTTCTACGCTTATCAGCTGGTTATCTCAATTCGTCGTAATCGTCTTTCTGATTGGGATTGGAATTTTATTTTGGGGTATGGTGCTCATTGCCCATGAGCTTCGCACCTCCCACCGCTCTATTCAGTTTGAAGTGCATCGAACCTGTCAGTTATGCAGGAAAAGTTCCAGTAACTCAGTGAACAAGTGATTTACCAGAATCAGTATGCAATAGATGAATGGTACTCGTAAGTTTTGTTCTTGAGTATAAATTTCAGCTGACTAGAAAATAGAACTCCGCAGCTAGGAACGCAGAAGAAAAAATAAATTTTCATCTGTCCTGGTGAAGCAGCCCTGCTCTCCGGGAGCCACTGCGTTGCCCTGAGCAACGACAGGCTTCCAAACAGATTTGACAGTGTTGCATCCCGTGTTGTCTGATGTAGGGATAGTTAGTAGTTTGTCGATTAATAATGAAAGACAAGTATGTGTTACTGACAGGGGGCACTGGGGGGTTGGGTTTAGGTGTCACTCCTGTTGTACTGGCACGAGGTGCGCTCGTCACGGTGCCTTATCGCAAAGCGGAAGAAACAGAGCGGCTCAAAGAAGCTATCTCCCCTGCCGATCAGGGCAGAATCCAGTTTACTCCTGCTGATCTGCAAGATGAGCAAGCTGTTCAACACCTAGTGGATGATATGCCGCGAGTCGATGTGTTGATCCATCTGGTTGGAGGTTTTGCGATTGGTAAAACCCATGAGTATCCTTTTGCTGATTGGCAACGGGACTTTGGGTTGAATCTCAACACAACCTTTTTAGTCTGCAAGCATAGTCTACGACGTATGTTAGAGCATGGGTATGGACGGATTGTCACGGTCGGTTCGCGGGGGGCTGTAGAACCAAGCGGACAACTCGCAGCTTATTGTGCTTCCAAAGCAGGAGTCGTTGCCCTGACCAAGGCGATCGCTGATGAAACCAAGGGAACCAACATTACAGCCAATGTGGTTCTACCCAGCATTATTGATACCCCTACCAATCGAGTAGCATTGGGAGCTGAGAACGCGCACAACTGGGTTAAACCTGAATCTTTAGCTCAAGTTATTTGTTTCTTAGCATCTGAAGCGGCTCAAGATGTTCGAGGAGCAGCAGTTCCAGTCTATGGCAGTGCTTAATGCTGTCAAGAATCGATTTTCTTATAGACTAGAACGCGAACGAGTATCATTGTAAAAATTACGGAAGAATTGTAGCCATGCAATCAGCTAACCCAGCAGATCCAACGCCCCCAACCCTTGAGAAGAAACTTGCTCTGCTACAAAAGTTAAGAGATGAATTAGGCAGTGGAGACACGATTCGCCGTCTATTTTTTGGCGATTTGGAACCCATTGCACTCCAACCAGGAGGAGCTGGCACAGTCGTCCATCTCTATAACAAAGCCAATGATGTCACCATTGCTTATTGCGCAACCTACGATGTATTTTTGGCTGCCCGACCAGGACGAGTCACCGAATTCGATCCTGCCGAAATCAAGTAGGGGGTAAACTAAATCTGAGAAAACCTATGCAAGTAACTCAAAAGTGTCCTTAATTGCTGCTGTCATCTGATTTGGTAGTGGCTTTTGCACGCTTGACGATGATTGGTTTCATCTCCCAAACCAGAGCTTAAGCGCACCCGCTAGGGACAGCGGGTAATACTCACTTTCATATTTCAGAGCTTTTGTTTTAAACTTAGGAAGTAACCATCCAAAGCTTAAAGCATCTGACACTGAATACCCAATTGAATGTAAGTATTGAACAGTGCGACTAACTAGGATCGCTTCCACTTCACGCTTATCGCATGTACCGAGTAATTTGGTTGTCCTGTCCTCGAATGCGGACATTTATCGCCGCATTCAAATCAGCCTGAATTACGTCCTTCGCGTAACGAATAAAGCGATCTCCTTCACGGCGACCCAAAAGCGTCCCGGTCTGGCTATCAACTTGCGACGTATAAGCTGGATTGACCACTGATATTGTCGATCCAGTCTCCAAAGAGATTTTCTCAATTGAAGCTTGTAATTCCCCTTTCATCCATTGGTTAAGCTTGCGATTAATTCGTTTCGCTGGTGCTTTACTTTTAATGGGTTGGGTAAGATCTTCGCAGATGATATCAACGGGTGAAGTGATATTCCGTCGTAAATCATTGCGAATAAAATTCCTAATAGTTTCCTTTTCGCGTTGAAGCTTGCGAGATTTTACCTTGTGACCAAGATTGTTTTCTAGAATTCGTGCTGCTTTTTGTGGATCGTGGGGCTTTAAATTCTCCCCAAGCGCTCTCATGCGATATTGGTTACGGTTAGTTTTAGCAATTCGCTCGGTCTTTTCGGTCATCAACTTACCAAGTCCACCTTACAGAAAAGCGCTGTAATTTTCTAGCTCAAAGACTAGCAAATGACATAAAAAAATCACGCCAAAACCAGCAACAGTTACCCTGTAGGATCACATCTCCTACGCAATCGGTTGAACTTTGCGTCTTGGCGTCTTGGCGCGAAACTAATTTTTAACCATGAATTAGCGGCGGAATTTTTTGGGATCTAGGCGATAGCCAGTTTGAGGTTGAGACTGCTGACGACCAAGCGATACACCATTGCTGAGTTTTCCTCCGGTACCGCGATCGCTACGATCTAGGAAAGGTTTGAGATTGATCGGGTCTTTAGAAGAAGCAGAGGGTTTTTTACCACCGCCGAAAATTGTTCGCCCTAAGTTGGACAGTTCGTCATTATTATTGGTGTAAGTGTTAACGCCAAAAGTTTGCTGACCACTATCAGCAGATGCCAAGTTTTGGAAAACGCTATTGCGGACAGCATAGGGGTCTTGGTTGGCTGGGACTGTCAGCACAATTCGACAGTAAGGATTCGCTTCGGTGGTTACGCACAGAATGTTCTCTCTGTTTTCTACCGCAGTCTTCAGTTCCACTAAACCATCTGGGCGGTAAGATTCCAACCGCTGGGCAATTGCGTCGCAACGCTTTTGTGCATTCCAGCCGTCTCCTAAAGTCCTAGGAGTTGCCCAAGCGAAGTATTGACCCGGTTGACTTTCAGGCTGATACATAACGGTATACTGACCGTTGTAAAACTGACAGCTAAACCGATTAGCGCTATCAATAGGTGATGAGGTATTTGTTGTCGTTGTTGAGGAGGAACCTGGTCCGGTTGTTGTTGTGGTTGATGTTGAACCATTACCAGCTGGTGATGTTGGTACGACAACATCACCAGATCCACGCACTTGAGCGAATGCAGGGGATTGACCAAAAACTAAGGATAAACCAAGACCGCTCAAAAAAAGAAACTTCAGAGGTTGAGATAGCATAAACAATCCTAAAACGGGATTTGCAGTAGGGAGTTGATAATTTTAGTGACGAATAATGTTGTGATTTTGATTCATCGACGGCGTCCCTTTTTATCTTTTCTTTCTTTTTCCTCTTTGAGTATCTGTTTCGCCTTTGCTTGAATTTCTGTGTGACGCGCGACTCCTTCGTAGGCGTAGCGGTTGTATTTATTGCGTGAAATCAACTCTTCTAGTGAGCGAACTCGTTCATTGCCGCCTGGGTGAGAAGATAACCAACTCGGAGGAGCATTTTTCTGTTGTTTATCCAATGTTACCATCAAGTTACGCAAGCCATCAGCAGCGTAACCGGTTGCAGTAATGAGGCGCGTACCCAAAGTATCAGCTTGGCGTTCCATGTCGCGGCTGTAACTGAGTGCAAACAGTTGACCGACGATACCGCCATAAGGAACATACTGAGTGACGTTAGCAATCAAGTTTCCCTGAGTAACTAATTGAAAACCATGGGAGAGGACGACGTGGGATAATTCATGACCGATTAACCCAGCTAATTCTGCTTCAGAATTGGTTTTGGCAATGGCACCTGCGTTAAGAAAGATTTTGCCTCCTGGTAGGGCAAAGGCGTTCAGATCTGGCTCTGGGATGACGAAAAACTCGTATTTAAACTCATTACGTCCTGCCACTTTCGCCAGTTTCTGTCCGATTTCATCGACGTATCCTAAAACAGTTTCATCCTTAACTAATTTCAGTTGCTTTTTCGCCTGCTTTGCCACCGACTCACCGATAGATTCTTCTCCCCGTAGCATCATAATGGTGGTGTCAAGGGCAGTAAACGGACCGAAAAGACTACCAGTGACGGCGTAACCTAAAACACCAGTGATGATGTTGGCGATCGCATTGCCTCTAATTTTTCCTCGGATATGCGATTGGTAACGTTTGAGATTGTCTTCTGCCAGTTTTGTAAACTCAGGTGCTTGCGGATCGTTTGGGTTGAGAAGAGCAAATTGACGTGCCGCAAGCGAGGCTTCCATCCATTTTTTAGCTTTGGAGAGTGCTGCAACTCGTGTTTTAATTAAATCAGGTTGATTAGGATACAGCGTCGCTGCGTTGTCTAATACCTGCAATGCTTTTTTCTCTTCACCGTATTCTTTAAGGACTTCAGCATATTTGATATGACCAGGGATAAATTCCGGGTTCTTCTCAACCAAAAGTTCTAGCGCTACTCTCGTCCTAGTTTGCATCTGACTGGCAATTCCCGCTTCTGCTTCCCGCCAGTACACTTGACCACCTGGGGATAGTTGCGCCAGGTCAACTATTGGTTTTTTGATTTCTTGTGTATCAGATGTTTTGGCAAAAGGTTCTTTAACCTCTCGATAGAGTTTTTCCGCAGCAGCTGTTTGTCCGGCTTGGTAAAGCTTGTCCGCTTCTATCAGTTTTTGCTGACGGGCGATTTCTTCGGGAGTCGGTGGAGCTTCCACCGCTGACTCCGGCTTTTTATGATCAGAAGAAGTTGGTTGTTTTGATTCAGTCGGTTTCTTTGTATTAGAGGCTTCTGAGTTGGGTGTTGCGGATGGTGACTTTTCTTCGGTGGGTACTATAACTGGTTCATTATGACTCGTGGATGCTGCGGGTTCTTTTGCTGGCGATATTATCGGTTGTGTCAGGATAATCAGAATAGATGTTCCGACTGAGAGTAAAACCCAGCTAAAGGCAAGCAGCAGTGACTTCCATTTGCGTTTCATGGCGGGTGGAACCTATACAAAAGCTCTTTGCAAGCCTAATGAAATCACAAAACGAGTGCTTAGGCAGCCTTCAAATAATATTAGCAGAAAATTGCTGGATACCTGATGAAGTCATAGTTACCTAACTATCGGCACTCAGAAATACTTCGTTAGTGTGAAAAAAATTAACATTATTAAAAATTATAATGACTTTCATCAAAAGTGAATACATAAATGAACGAGTTGTGACTCGAGTGACAAATGAGTGATAAATATCTGCTCAAACTATATGTTACAGGAGCCACCGACCGATCCCAGCGAGCCATCTCCAATTTGATTCAGTTGTGTGAGTTACATCTGCGAAATAGACACGAGATAGTCATTATAGACGTGCTGGAGCAACTACAAATTGCTGAAGCTGAGAAAATTTTAGTAACTCCAACTTTAATCAAGGAATTTCCCTTGCCAAAAGTGCGAATTATCGGTGATTTATCAGATACAAAGACAGTTTTGTTAGGGCTTAATATTCATTAGAGATATCGGCATACATTAGTGAAACTAATCATATATATTATATTTATTAATATAGAAATAAAATTTTATAAATGAATCAAAAAAGAGAACAAGATTTGGTTGAGAAGATTATCACAGGAATTCCTGGCTTTGACATATTATCTGAAGGAGGATTGCCTGTAGGTCGGGTAACATTGGTAGTTGGCACCGCAGGCGCTGGTAAGACTGTATTTGCATCTCAGTATCTTGCTGAGGGAATTAGACGGGGCGAGAATGGGGTATTTGTCACCTTTGAAGAATCTCCTGGGCGTATACGGAAAAATATGCGTGGGTTTGGGTGGGATATCCGCCAATGGGAGGAAGAAGGCAAATGGGTGTTTGTGGATGCCTCTGTTCAACCTGGCGAAAAGCCTTTAATTAGTGGAGAATACGACTTCGATTCTTTAGTTGCTCGCATTAAGTATGCCATCAATCAGGTGAATGCAGTGCGAGTCTCTATGGATTGCCTGAGCGCAATTTTTACCTATTTGCATGATAAAGCTGAAATGCGCAATAACCTATTCATGATTGCTTCGGTACTGGGACAAATTGAAAGTACGGTAGTTGTTACTTCCGAGCGCTCTCAAGAATATGGTGACATTAGCACTTACGGTGTTGAGGAGTTTGTTGCTGACAATGTAATTATCCTACGGAATGCGATCGCTCAGGAGAAACGCCGACGGACTATAGAAATTCTTAAATATAGAGGCAGTTCTCATAAACAGGGAGAATTTCCTTTTTCCATCCTTTGTGACAAAGGGATTGTGATGATTCCCCTCTCCACAACCGAGACAGGAGAGGGTGGTAGTTCTGATACCCGCACCACCTCTGGAATTGCGGAACTTGATGCTATGTGTAGCGGTGGTTTCTTCCGTAATTCCATCATCTTAGTGTCAGGAGCTACAGGTACAGGTAAAACTTTGCTATCAACCCAGTTTATTGGTGCTGGAGTTAATAATAACGAACGCTGCATACTGTTTGCTTTCGAGGAAAACCGAGAACTGATATTTAGAAATGCCCTCAATTGGAGTGTTGACTTCCGGCAAATGGAACGAGATGGGAAATTGCTAGTTGTCTGTCGCTACCCAGAGGCAAATCCGCTAGAGTACCACCTGATCAGAATGCAAGAGATTATCGAGGAATTTCAACCAAATCGGGTAGCAATTGATAGTCTATCGGCATTGGAGTGGGCTTCTAGCACTCAAGGGTTTCGGCAATTTCTTGTTGGTCTTAACTCAATGGTCAGACAGCGGAAAATTACAGCACTGTATAGTTCCACAATCCCGATGACACTTGTCAGCGGCACCTCGACTTCAGAAGCTCATATCTCTACAACGACTGATGTCATTATATTACTGCGCTATGTTGAAGTTTATGGGGAAATTCGCCGAGGAATAACGGTTATTAAAATGCGCGGTTCACAGCATGATAAGCAAATCCGAGAGTTTACAATTGACAATCAGGGTATGCACATTGGTGCCCCTTTACGTAATATCACTGGTATTCTTGCGGGTAATCCGGTATCTTTAGAACCAAGCGAATTGGAGCGTCTGACGAATCTCTTTCCACAGGGAGAATCAGAAACATAAGTCTTTGGGTGATATGATGCCGAAACAATAACTATTAATATTTGTTCATAATAATCACCCGTCTATTAAGACCAGCTAAAAGTGGATGATAAATGCACCATTTTATTTTTATTTACCTCTCCCCAATCTACAGAACATATTCTGGCTTTGATGAATGGGGCTGATTTTGCAGTGAACTATCGGTGTGTGGCAACACAAGCTGATTACTTGACTGATCTCAATTCTAGTTGGGATGCGATCGTTGCTGAGTACAGCTTAAATGATTTTGATGCCTTGGAGGCATTGCACACAATGCAAGCACAAGGGTTGAATGTCCCTTTTGTGATTGTTAATGGCACAGATAAGGCATCTGTTGCTGTCAAGTGCATCAAGGCAGGAGCAGCGGACTACCTACCCAAAGATGAACTCGTACGGCTGCCCCAAGTTATTAAACAGGCACTTGCTAAGAAAACACAACCGTCAGAATTAGATAAGAAAGATTTAGAACAACGGCTACAAGCACAAACGGCAGAACTCAGAAAACAAGAAGATCGCTTGCAACAAGTCGAAGCCGCACTGGAAAGGATTTCGGTGCAGTTGCAAACGCTGATTACTAAGAATGCTGACGGCATTGTGGTGGTGGATCGCCAAGGTATCGTACGTTTTATCAACCCAGCAGCACTGAAACTATTTGGTTGCAAGCAAGAAGAGCTATTGGGTGAATTGTTTGGCTTTCCTGTTGTTGGCAGTGATAACACAGAGGTTGATATTTACCCATACAACAGAGAAAGCACGGCAGCAAACGGGAGTTTGGAAAAAATTGCCCAAATGCGCGTGGTAGAAATTGAGTGGCAAGGAGAAACTGCTTATCTTGTTTCCCTAAGAGATATCACAGAACGCAGGCGAGTGGAACAAGAGCGAAATAAACTTTTGGAACAAGCTGAAGTCGCCAACCGCATCAAAGATGAGTTTCTCGCTGTCCTCTCTCATGAATTGCGTACACCGCTTAATCCAATCTTGGGGTGGGTGAAACTTTTACGGAGTCGCAAGCTTGATGCAAATAAGACAAATCAAGCTCTGGAAACTATTGAGCGTAACGCTTGCTTGCAGGTACAACTTATTAATGACTTGCTGAGTGTGTCTAAGATTTTGCGCGGTAAGTTAACTCTCCATCCAATTGCTGTTGATTTGCAAAGCACAATTGCTGCTGCTATCGAAAGTGTTTCTCTTGCTGCTCAAGCGAAGTCAATTAAAATCACGACTGTATTTGATACGAATGTGGGACTGGTTTTGGGCGATCCCAAACGATTGCAGCAAGTCATGTGGAATCTACTTTCTAACGCTGTTAAATTTACACCTTTTAGGGGAGAAGTCACAGTTCGCTTAGAAACGGTTAACTCATATGCTCAGATTCAAGTAATCGATACAGGCAAAGGCATTAAACCAGATTTTTTACCTTACGTATTTGATTACTTCCGTCAACAAGATAGTAGCTACTCCAGAAAGTTTGGCGGGCTGGGATTAGGTCTTCCTCTTGTCCGCCACTTGGTTGAACTGCACGGCGGAACCGTCCAAGCAGAAAGTTTTGGTGAAGGAAAGGGAGCATGTTTTACTGTCAAGCTTCCTCTGATGCTTGAGTCCTCGATGACAATTCAAGGTGAGACTCAAAAAGATGGTAATAACCCAGATCTCAGCGGAGTGCGGGTGCTAGTTGTGGATGATGAACCAGATAACCGTAATTTTCTGGTTTTCCTACTAGAAGCTTATGGAGCTTCTGTACGTGCCGCCGCCTCAGGACATGAAGCGCTTTCATCACTGGTTGAAGAACAGCCAGATTTGCTGGTGAGTGACATTGGAATGCCAGAAATGGACGGATATACGCTGATTCGTGAAATCAGGTCTTTACCAGCTGAACAAGGTGGACAAATTCCGGCGATCGCCCTCACTGCTTATGCAGCAAAGACTGCTCAACAACAAGCATTAGGAAGTGGTTTCACGCTTCATGTTCCTAAGCCAGTCGAGCCGGTTCTCTTGGCGACAGCTATTGCAAACTTGATTGAAAAATAAGTTTTTCATCAAAGTTTTACAATACCAAGTTGCGTTCAAAGATGGTAGTTTTTGGCAAGCAGACTGAGAGGAGCCTACTATTTTTGATTGCAACTTGGTGTTATAGAACCCATTTGACATCTTTTACTGTGTTGAAGTAAAGTTACCGCAAAAATCGTATCCAGCAGCTATGCCATATTCTAGCAGTCTAACAGACGAAGAGTGGGTAATCCTCGAACCCCTACTATTATCTCAGATATTGCCAACTAAGAAGCAGACAAGACCGCCTAACTGGACAAAGCGAGAAATTTTAGATGGCATCTTCTATCAACTCAAGAATCGTTAATAAGCAAGCATTAATGCAATTATTTTGGACTTTATTGACACTGATGTGTTCTTGTTGACAAGATGCGCTTACCCTGACTTGTGTGGGTTGTGCCCAATATCGTCCAATAGCACCCGGTGTCACCAACCGCCGTACAAGTGCTGAAAGTCTTGCTAACCAAGACTTTGATAAAAATTTCTTTGGTCACAAATACGATTAATGCCAACTTTAATTTTATTTTTGAAATCTTTTTTTGCCACATAGCCGATGACTTTGGCTTCAGGCAGTTAGCACTTTTGCTACTTCTACCAGATTAATACCAGTTTTTGCAACACAACCGTTTTTCCAAGACAACCGCCAATAGCATCTGTATAAGTTCACAAAACCAAAACCTATATATATATGTAGCTCTCCAGAACATTGAGAAAAAATGGTCTCTGGTGAAATAGGTTCGCTGTTGATGTCATGTTTGATGAGAAGCGAGGTAATTTTAAAACCTATGGTAGCACCGTCAAGATACTGGATAATGTGGATTATTGATTCTCCTAGAGTGGAAAATAATCAGCTAAAAGACGGCTACAAACCCAAGACAATCCACCTCGCACAGGAGTTCTTTAGGATACAATTTCCCAACCTAGCCAGCCAACCCACACTATCGCCGGAAGAAAACAGACATATTCAAGCTGTTGTGTGGAAACTTTTTCGTTCAGCTGACGATATCCGCGATCGCGCTTTTGCTGGACTTTGTCTGAGATGCTATGTATCTGAGATAATTCTCATCAGCTGTAAAAAAATTCCTCACACCTGTAGATCCGAAGTTGAGAAGCCTTTCAGCTATATTGATTTGCTTCCATTCGTTTTGAATGACGATGGTAGAGAACAGGTGCTGTTGGATAGTGAAGAGCAAACTCAACTTATCTTGAATCATGATGACACAACTCGACCAATAGCTAAAGGAGGAGAGTTTTTTAGCGTTGAAATTTTGCGGACATTTAATCCAACCTTAAGTTCCAGTGAAAGCTTAGATAATTGGACTTGGAGACTAACGCAACAAAATCAAAATTTAAGGTTATTTCTGTGGGAGTTGGGGGTAGGGACTCCTAGTGACTGGGCATTATTATGTAAACATATTCCCCGTTCCTTGGAACCGCATCTTGAAAAAGGAGACCGAGAAATTGTAGAGGTTTTTCATGCAGTCTATCGCCGAGACAGACGCAACTCACATGAAAAAGGACGTTGTTCTGAACCGACGCTAAATCAACTGCAGGAAATGCGCGATTTGTTGCAGCAACGAAATATCATTCATTCTCAGAGAAAACTAATTTATCATCTCAAAAGAATCGCAGAAATCTTACGTCAGGATACGCTTTCTAGGAGAACAGGTAGTCCCAAAACAATACCTATAGAAGTGTATGATAACTCCACTAATGATTCTGTCCCCAATCTAGAATTAAGTTATTATACTGACACCGCACTAGAGGAGATTGAATTAGACCAATTAAAAGAGGATTGTCATATTTTATTTGAAGAAGTATTATATGAAGCGATATCAGAAGTGATTTGCCAAAAAATTGAAGACTTAAAAAAAAGTAAAGGTTACAAAAAATTTGCTCAACAATTCCATGAAGGTTTGTTACTTTACTACCAAGAGGATATGTCTTTAGGGGAGATTGCTAAATTGTGGGGGATACCTTGGTGTCAAGCTAGACGCATATTTAAATTAGAAAATTTGCTGGATAATGTTCAGTATCGAACCGAAGAAAAATTTATTGATAAAATTTCAAAATCGCCTAGCAAATCCAAATATCGATTAACAACAATTTGCAATAGCCCAGACTATCTAAAAAATGTTGCTGAGGAAATTAGAAATTATGCTTTGAATAAAACATTCACAGATGCACACGCAGAAATCCTAAGCGGTAAAAAACAGAAAAAAAACAGCTTATTTGCTCAAATGATACGCCGCTATCTTAATGATTCAACCAAAGAGGCAGCATGAGCAAATTATTTACGAGAAAATACTTGAGCGCAGCGTACTATAGAACCATGAGCTAAGTTATGATTAACACCTCTGTTTATTCAAGATACTGGAGACAAGAATTGTCACCAAAAGTTATTTGGCTGGAACCGGAACATTTTGAGTCAGCTAAAGAAATTAGCGACCGAAACTTAAGCGAAGCACACCAGTGGACAATTTATTTAAATGCATTAGCGCTACTTGGTTTTGAAGAATGGCTGAGAGAACGAATTCCAGATGTCAAAATTAATCGAGATAACTGTTCGATATTTCAATCCGACAGCGCTCATGTGATTGATGTTGTTTGTCATCTAAGATTAGGTGGATTTAACCTTTGCTTAATTAGTGTTGACAACCTAATTAATGATTTTGTAACTGTACCAAAAGAAGTTATCAATTCCCCAGATAAGACTGCTCATTTTTATGTATTACTTGAGGTGTTAGAAGAGGAAGAACAATTAAAGATCCATGGTTTTTTACGTTACGATAAACTCGTGAAATATTGCCAATCAATTAATTTGGAAGCGAAATCTGATAGTTATTATCAGCTACCGCTTTCTTGGTTTGATCCTGAAATAAATAACTTATTGTTATACTCGTGCTTCTTGTCACCAACTGCTATTCCTTTACCATCAGTAGCTGAGGTTAATCATACAGATATACAAAGTCTAAGCCAGACTATAAGCATCGTTAATAAAGCGTTAGTAAACGTGAGTAGTTGGTGGCTTGGAGTTTTTGAAGAAGGTTGGCAATCCACCAAAGATATTCTAAAGACGCTTGATAGTAACTATGCTTGGGGTTCTGCAAGAAGCAAGTCACTGGATTCTACTTATGGGGCGAAAAAATTAGATTTTGGACTATTACTAAATGGTCAAGCATTAGCTTTAGTCATCAATGTAAAACGGTTGGAAGATAATGAAGTGGATGTGCTTGTACAGGTTATTCCTTACAATGAGGAATCTGGCAATGAGGAATATCTACCCCCTGCTTTGAAGCTGAAAGTGACTCTTAATCCTAACACCTCTGAGTCAGAAAGTCAGGAAGTCACTGCGAGGAAAGCTGATAATATCATTCAGTTAGAATTTAGTGAAATTCTAGGTAGGCAATTTCAGGTTGAAGTCAGCTTTCAGGGTGCTGTGATTACTGAGATTTTTTTGTTGTAATTTTTTTTACTGGTGTTTTAGCCTAGAGTAGGCGGTCGCTAGTGCTTATAGCTTGACTAAAATCAACAGCTATGGCAAAGTAACTCAGCAGTGCCTCCTCAAACAGAACACATACAAAAGGATAAACAATTAGAAAGTCAAGCTGACTGAAAGGCTGATTCGTTTTGCTTTTTATTCCCTTTTGTTGAATTGACTGCATAAGTATATCTTTCTCGTCCAGATATTCTGTCCTCGACAAGTTTTTACAACACAAACCTTGTATTGACCTCAGAAAAGTGTATAAGTCGATTAGACTTGAACCTATATAAAAGTAGAAGCAGGATAAACAAGCAATTACCTTCTGAACAATATCGATATAATTTCTTGCTTGTTTTCTCCTTTTTACCATCACTTCTTCCTAACCAAAGCTTTGCTTAGGTTTCGCGTACATTTTGGTTCCAATGCTACTCACGGGCAAAGTTGATCCAGCCGGAAGTTGGTGGTTACCCTTTACCTACCAGAAATTTCGCAACTAAAAGTAATAGGAGATTCGTTCGATGTTAGACGTATTAGCATCCATCGCACTGCAACTAGCACCATCTGTACTGGGAGAATTAGTCCCCATTCTTGGAGAAAAGTTACGACAAAAATTGCTATCTCCTACACAGGAAGGTACCACACCGAGAGTAGAAATCAAAGACGCAGAAATCATAGAGAAAATCAAAGAAACATTACAAAAACGAGATGAACTTATTAAAGATGACATTAAAAATAACCATGAAACTATGAAACAGCTCATTCAGCAGGTGTTGGATGAGATTAAAATACTGTCTGCAAGGACTCCTGACTTGGAAGTTGGATCTGACGAGATCGGACTTTCAGAACCAATTCAGCAAATAGATAAAGAGTTTGATTCTCAGGAACTGGAGGCAAGGCTAGAGGAAATTAAGAGAAGTCTAGAAGAAAGCATAGCTAAAAGGCTTACAGAAATCCAAACGGGATTGACCTCACAAGTTAACAATATTCCCCTGTCAGTAATACATAAGGATGACAAACAAGAGTTGGCACCTGGTACAAACGTGGAAATGCCAGTTCCAGCCAATTCCCCATCTAAAATAATCTCACAAACTGACAATATCACTAAGCAAGTGAGATCGGAGCCATCTAAATCCGAACAACGAGGTAATCAGGATGAAAAGCAAGGCTTGCCACTTAGCAAAAACATGGAAGCGCAAGTTCCAGAAAATCCCCAATCCAAAATAATGTTGGAGAACCTGCACAAATACAAAGAGTATGGTGAGGGTGTACTGCGAGGACTAAAATCGTTGGAACCATACCAGTCCTCAGCAAATGAAATTTTAGACAACCGCCAACTACAAGACTGTCTCAAAAGCCTCAAGGATGCCGCTAACAAAACCGTGGAACTGGCATCCTCCCCTGTGAAAATCGCCGTTA
>NZ_CAWUDP010000065.1:0-63052 GCF_963920835.1 Scytonema sp. PCC 10023 | reverse complement strand
TACAGCAGTTGCTGGTCCTGGTGGTGCAAGTTCTACAAAAGTATTCAAGGCTTCCGAAGATAAGATTCGCAGTTCCTCAGGAGACATTCTCACCTTCACATGGTAGGCAATTAAATACAGATAATTAATTGCTCGATTTCGATTCCAGAATTCCTACTTAACTCTCACTTGACGTCAACTGATTTTCCCTAGCTGTATGTCAATCAAAACAGTGAACCAGATTAACTTTCTGGAATCTTCCATTAACTTGAAGCCATAACACTACCAGGTTTGTTTATTTAGGCTATTCAATTAATCAGCTAGATATGGGGTGTTATAGGAGAAGAATTAATTACATTTCTACCCCATATCACTGATAGCTGACTATTTTTATTGATAATTAATTTTTCTAATGCTCTTATTGTAAAAAACTATATATACTACCAAAGACAAAGGTTGTACTTATGTCCAAACAGATTCAAATACAAAAAAACTCAGAATTATTCACTGATGTATCTGAACAAGAACAAGAGGCTATGTGTGGTGGACGTTCATCTTCTTCACTAAACCTGTATGATTTGGTCATACAAATGACAAATATTAGAAGTTTTGCAAGTAGCGAAGCCACTTTTTCAGATGGTACTAGTAGTGGTTCTTCTAGGCAACAAAGTGGATATACACTCTCGCAACTTTCCTTTGGATTTAGTGGAGGTGGATTTAACGGAGGTGGACGCCGCAAGCGTAAATCAAAGAGCTTGGGTGGTGCAGATTTCTTAAATATGTTGTTTGGGCTTCTGTCTGTGCTGTAGTCGAAGATTTGGTGTCTTAATAGTGCGGACACACTTTAACAATTCAAAATCACCGAAGATTGGAGTCTCCTCCTCAGACGCGCAAGGGACGGAGGAAACCTCCGCTCCAACTTCTCTCAAAATTCATAAGGTACGGCATTAAAGACAGTTACATAGGGGGATTTAAACCCCCTATGTAACTGAGACTACGTATAGACGTAGGGGTCTTAGACCCTTTAATTTACGATAAACTGTTTGATCATCTAATGGTAATTACTAGGAGTTGCTTATTGATTTACTCCTAATTTTGCAATTTCTAGGGATTATTACTGACTCTAAGTTAAAGCGTAATCTGATTGGTAAAGCTTAAATATTTCTACCTGGATTGTCAATGTGTATTTTTCGGAAATTAAGGTTGCATCATTGTGTAATTTTTTGTGCATATTGAGGCAATGAAACTGGCACAAACACTCAATGCACTAGCTATTTGCTGACCTTATAGTGTAACTAAAAGCAACGATTACACGTTTGCTTTCTTTAAGCCAATATCACACGGATGATAGGCGCTTTTTTTAATTAAGTGATAGAGAAATTAAGATAAGCTTTTTTCGTATATGAAATACGCTCATGTTTTACAACATAGTGAAGAAGATTGCGGCGCTGCTTGTCTCGCAGCTATAGCCAAACATTACGGACGCACTTTTACTCTAAATCGCATCCGTGAAGCTGTAGGAACAGGACAATCTGGGACGACTCTGTTAGGGCTGAAGCGGGGTGCAGAAACACTGGGTTTTAATGCTCGCCCAGTGAAAACCTCACCGGAACTCCTCAACAAGATAAAGGAAGCGCCCTTACCAGCAATTATTCATTGGGGAGGAAATCACTGGGTTGTTTTATACGGGAAGAAAGGGAACAAATGTGTTGTTGCTGATCCAGCGGTGGGCGTCCGTTACCTTTCCAAACAAGATTTAGCAGAGGGTTGTGCAGATTGGTTGATGCTGTTACTGGAACCAGATCCAGTACGCTTTTTTGCCCAACAAGACGAGCAAGTTGGTGGGTTTCTGCGTTTCTTCAAGCGGGTGTGGCTTTTTCGCGGAATCCTAGCGCAAGCATTACCCTTAAACCTGATTTTGGGACTGCTGTCTTTGGCTTCGCCTTTTCTGTTGCAAATCCTGACTGATGATGTGCTGGTTCGCGGTGATACTAAGCTGCTCACAACTGTGGCGATCGCCGTGGTTGTGATGAATTTTATCTCCAGCAGCCTTTCGTTTGTGCAGTCTAATTTAATCGCTCACTTTGCACAACGCTTGCAATTAGGGCTAGTCCTGGAATTTGGACGACAAATTTTGCACTTACCTCTTTCTTACTACGAAGCTCGTCGCAGTGGAGAAATCATTAGCCGACTACGAGATATTGACCAAATTAATCAGTTAGTTGCCCAAGTTATTGTTGGCTTACCCAGCCAATTTTTTATTGCGCTGATTTCTTTTGGTTTCATGGTTTTTTATAGCTGGAAACTCACTTTAGTTGCTGTAGTCATCGCTGTGGTGATGACAATATCTACTATAGTATTTCAACCAAGTTTGCAGCAAAAAACCCGTGAGCTTTTAGTAACAGAAGCAGAAACACAAGGTGTTTTAGTTGAAACCTTTAAAGGCGCACTCACCATTAAAACAACCACGGCAGCACCACAATTTTGGGATGAATTACAAAGCCGATTTAGTAAACTTGCTAACCTCACATTACGCACCATTCAGATTAGCATTATCAATCATACTTTCTCTAGTTTTATTTCCGGTATTGGTGGTATTGTTTTGCTTTGGTTTGGCGGTAATTTAGTCATTAACCCGTCGGAAAATCTCAGTATTGGACAGCTCCTTGCCTTTAGCTCGATGAATGGTAGTTTTCTCGGTTTAATTGGTAGTGTTATCAGTTTTGTCGATGAATTTACTCGTGCTAAAACGGCAACGCAACGCCTGACAGAAGTTATAGATGCCACTCCGGAAAATCAAGGTGATGGGAGAAAACCTTTTGCCAACATTCCTGGAGATACTGACATTATTTGTACAAATGTTAACTTTCATTATGCTGGCCGGATTGATTTATTAGAAGACTTTTCTTTAAGAATTCCTGGTGGTCAAGTTATTGCTCTCATTGGTAAATCTGGTTGTGGTAAAAGTACTTTAGCTAAACTTATTGCCGGCTTATATCCAATCCAATCAGGTAATATTCGGATTGGGCTTTATAATTTACAAGACCTTTCGCTTGATTGTCTGCGTCAGCAAGTGGTTCTCGTTCCGCAAGATGCTCACTTTTGGAGTCGTTCGATTATGGAAAACTTTCGCTTAGGAACACCTTATGTTTCTTTTGAGCAGATTGTGAGAGCTTGCCAAATTGCTGAGGCAGATGATTTTATTAGTAAACTTCCGGATAAATATCAAACTGTTTTGGGTGAATTTGGTGCGAATCTATCCGGCGGACAACGTCAACGACTAGCAATTGCAAGAGCGATCGTTACAGATCCACCAGTCCTGATTTTAGATGAGTCTACTTCTGGATTAGATCCAGTGAGCGAAGCCCAAGTTTTGGATCGGTTGTTTGAACATCGTCGCGGTAAAACTACGATTCTAATTACTCACCGTCCTAAAGTGATTAATCGCGCTGATTGGATTGTGTTGATAGAACAGGGTAAGTTGAAACTTCAAGGTTCTTTGAAAGAGTTACGCTCTAAACCAGGCGACCATTTGGACTTTTTAATTCCTTAGCAAGTGGTTCATAGTTAATTGCTAGTAGTTAGTGGAACAATAACTAACTACTAACAATGACTAAACAACTCATAACTAATTACTAATTATCAATTATGCTTTATACTCATCATCAAAAACTGCTTCCCTCGGTTGGTACTGAAGACTTTCTTCCTCCTATTAGCCGTTGGACATCTTTAGCTGGAATATTTCTCGTTGCCAATGTTGGTGCTGCGATCGCCCTTTCTTCATACATTAAATACAATGTCACTGTGAAAGCTCCCGCGACTGTGCGTCCAACAGGAGAAATCCGGCTCGTACAACCGTCCATGGAAGGAACTATTAAAAGTATCTTTGTTAAAACAAATCAGATTGTCAAAAAGGGTGATATCATCGCCCAATTGGATGATACGGAATTGCACATCAAAAATAGCCAATTGCAAGGCAATATCCAGGAAGGAAATTTACAACTAGCTCAAATTGATGCTCAAATCAAAGCTTTAGATACCCAAATTGAGGCTGAAAAGAGAGTTATAGAACGAACTGTCGCTTCTGCAAAAGCCGATTTGGCACGTAATCAACGTGAATATCAAGAGCAACAAATTAAAGCTCAAAGCGAAGTGCTAGCAGCAGAGGCAAATTTACAAAAATCTGAACTTGGTAGACAAAAAGCAAAGACTGATTTAGTGTTTGCTATTAAAGAACAAGACCGTTTTGAAGATCTCGTTAAAGAAGGCGTAATTGCTCAGCGTCAATTCGACGAAAAGCAACTTATTGTCTTGCAAACAAAAGCAGCCGTTGAGGCTGAACAAAAAGCTGTGGACATTGCCAAGGCAAATCTTCAAACGGCTAAAGCTGCACTCAATCCGAGTGGAGCAATAGTGGCGATCGCTCAAGAAAGAATTGCTCAAGAAACTGCTAAAGGAGAAGCTGGTGTCGCTGCTTTTATCAGAGAGAAAAAGGCTTTAATTCAGCGACAAATAGAAATGCGAAACCAAATCAGACAATCTCAAAAAGAAGTGGAGAAAAATAATCTTCAGAGGAAAAATAGCGTGATTCGTGCCACCAGTAATGGCGTTGTTCTCAAGCTGAACTTGCGAAATCCCGGTCAGGTGGTAAACCCGTCAGAAGCGATTGCTGAAATTGTGCCGCAGAATGCTCCTTTAGTCATTAAAGCAATGGTTCCTGCTACTGAAATTAAAAAGGTCGCCGTTGGTCAAACCGTGCAATTACGAGTTGACGCTTGTCCCTATCCTGACTATGGAACGCTCAAAGGTGTTGTTGGTGCTCTCTCTCCAGACGCGATCGCACCTCAAAGTAATAATACGGGTACCATTCCATCTGTTAGCTACTTTGAAGCAACAATTAAACCGGAACGTCTTTCCTTCGGAAATCATAATCGTAAATGCCTCATTCAACCCGGAATGGATGCCAAAGCTGACATTATTTCCAAAGAAGAAACAGCGCTTCAATTCATGCTTAGAAGGGCAAGATTAATATCAGATTTATAAGCACTCATTAATAATTACCAATTCATATAACAGTCCTATCTGCGAAGTGAAAATTACCTTGAAACAAACCGCCCTACGCCGTTCGCGTAGCGTGCGCTCTGCGCTCAGGCGCATGCCCGAAGGGCTTTAGACGCCTTAGACGCGCAGCGGCGTGCCGTAGGCTAGAACGCCAAGAAAAGAGACAACAGAGAGTTTTACAAATGATTTAGGATTGCTAGAGTTGATGATTTATATAGACAAGATTCCATCTCTTTGCTCCCATCTGTGGTTAATTATTCTTTTTCTTAATGAACGCAATAAGTCTTACATTTTCAGTGAATTGATTGATAAAAAATGAAAATTAGAGATGATATTGGGTGATTTATCATTTATTGCTAAAAAACGATAAATGACTTATCTGAGATTTTGCACCTGTTGCAATACTGAGGAGGCAAAGCCTCCAAACCCTCGTTACCAGGTTCAACCTGGTAACGAGATATTAGAGCCTCTGGCTCTTGTTGGGTGCAAGATCTGACTTATGACAAATCAATATATCAATGAAATGTGCAATAGCTGAATAACTAATTCTTAATGATTTTGTTCTCTATGCAGTATTGAGAAATAAAAGTGACGTATTATAACTATTATATTTCGCACAAAGATACAATGCCCTGCCTAGCCTTTCTTTATTATGCTAGGAAAATAAATAACATAACGATGTCTTGTGAGGCTAACATTGTGTACACCCATTATATTCTTAATTATCTACTTCGTCACCCTGATCCGGTTTCTAGCTTCTGAGCATACAACTCAAGAGGCATTACAGTGGTGGTCTTGTAGGGAATCTATAAAACTCTTTCAAGAAGCGGAGAAAATCCGAGACGGTTTGTTGCAAGAGTCTTTCGCAATTCGTCGTAGCCTAGAGATGTTAAGCGTAGATAACTTGGAGTTGTCGTTCAACAAAACTCAAGATTGCTTAAAACAAATTGATCAGTTCCATCAATATTTAGTGCAATTAAGCGATCGCTTATTTCCAGCATACCTTCAAGATAGCTTGCCTTTAGCTATTCACTGCCTCTTAGAACCTTGGAGAACATCTCATCCACACCTATATTTTCATATTGATATGCCACCTTGTTGGCGACAGGAGTCAGTTGGATGCAGTTTGACAGTTGTCAGAGCTTTAGAGGAGTTACTAAGAATAACTTTGCCAGAAGTTTTAACCCCAATATCAATTGATATCAGTTTAGAAGAACAGCAAAATATAGGTCAGCTGATCGTGCGAATGACTTATCCTGATACCCATACACTTATTTCTTATTCTAGTCTACCTGAATTAAAATTTCTTTGTAAAACTTTTAAAATCTTAACATCCGGCAAATGCTTTTACCGTATCAAAAATCTCAGCATAGTCTGGTACTTTTGCTGGAAGTAAGTTATAACTTGTAGTCTACAAACTAAATATAACGTGAGTTAGATGTATCCTGATTTGACCCCTCTCCAAACCTCTCCCCTATAAGGGGAGAGGCTTAAAACTCTGATTTTTACGTTGCTCCTCCCTCTCCTTCTAGGAGAGGGAGGTTGGGTGGGAGAGGTCTGTCGAACTCACGTTAAATATAATTGATGAATTAAACATCAGACGATTTCTGATCTTGTTTTTTAGTATATAATTATACAAATGTTTTCGTTGACGAGGTATAACAAATGAGACAAACTTTATCAGGGAAGGCATTGCTGAAAATTTTGGTTATTGATGACCACGAATCAGTTTTAGGTGGAACCATAGATGTCCTGCGAAAACAATACCCAGATGCGGAACTCATCACTGCTCTAACTGCTAAGAATGCTCTCAATCAAGTGATGAATTCGCAGCCCGACCTCGTGGTTATGGACCTTTCCATTCCTGAGAATACTGGGATGATGGCACGACCTGATACGGGCGTTCAACTTCTCAGGACTTTCATGAAGGAGTTCCCCAACTTGAATATTGTTGTCCAAAGCGCTCATGTCAGAACAATAGTACGCATTAGACCTGACATTGATGCTCATAAAGGAGGCTTCACTGTTGCGGATAAAAGTCTTTCTAGTCAAGAAATGTTAACGAGAGTTGATTGGGCATTGCAGGGATTAACTCATACCAAAGATATAAAAGGAATTCATTCTGGATTGGAGGTGAAACCAGAGTGGCTAAGGGTGCTAAGTCTAGCTTTTGAGGAAGGATTACAAGATAAGGCGATCGCAGAGCGAATGTGTGTCTCTGAAAGGATGGTGCGCCATTACTGGAGTAAACTGCAAGACGCTTTAAACGTTTATCCTGACGATGGAAAAAATATCCGAATTCAAACAGAAATGATAGCCAGGGAAGAAGGGTTAATAGATTAGTTGTGAGTTCAAAGTTATCAATAAGGATAAACTCATGATATATGACCAAGAAAGAACTCAGGAATCAGAACTCAGAAGTCAGAATATTAAACGCGTTTTCTCGTCACGAATTAAGAGTAGAGACGCCCATAGAGGGCGTCTCTACTAAGTATTGATCTTATGCCCCCGAATTCATTGCCTACGGCACGGACTTCGTCCTACGTGGAGACAAAGAAAGTTTTTCCTTCTCCAATCTCCCGGATTCTATCCGTGGGGATATTCTGATTACTGAGTTCTGTGTTCTGCGTTCTTCTTAAGAATTTTATAGAGATTGAAATTGTAAAAAATATTGAATTGGAAATCAAAATAGATTTTTAGAATTTAAATCAATACGGTTCAGTTAAGAGAATTGATCTACCGTCAACCTTTGTAGAACTTTCGGACGCAACGTCTCTAGACACTGGAAATTCATATTGTTCAGCCCTAACTGAACTGTATTGGAATTTAAATAGGTCGGCACAAATATACATTTTTTGTTTGTAGTAAGCGCTTTAGCGCTAAAGCGCTTACTACAAGCGTTTCACGTCAATTTACATTTCTTTACATAAGTTTGTTTAATCACGCCGACCTACTTACAATAGAATTTTTACAAAAAAACCTGCTCAATTCACACTTCTAATGCAGCCTGGAATTTGGAAAATAATTAAAGATGAAATTGCCATTTGGCGTGTGGGTGCATTACCAGGCATTGCAGTGATTGGACTAGTGATTGTAGCCCGTCTCACTGGTTCTATGCAATCTTTAGAGTGGCTAGCTTTTGATAGTTTTGTTCGTCTACGTTCAAGTGAACGTATCGATGAACGCATCCTGATTGTAGGAATTGACGAAAAGGATATCCGCAATGTCGGAAAGTATCCTATTCCAGATAAAGAAATTGTAGCGCTTGTCAGAAAATTACAAACCTACAAGCCTCGGGTGATTGGTATTGATATTTTTAGAGATTTACCTGTTGAGCCTGGTCATCGTGAACTTGTGGCTGCATTTAAGGATATCAAAAATTTAATTGCTATTGAAAAAGTCTTGCCTGAGCAAGTTGCGCCACCACCAGCATTACCACCCGAACAAGTTGGTTTTGCAGACCAAATTACGGATAATGATGGCAAATTGCGACGTAGCTTGCTAGCAACACCAACGGCTAAAGAATACAAGCTCTCTTTATCGCTATCTCTAGCAAGTGCTTATCTGGCTCATAAAGGTATAACCTTAGAAAACGGTATTCGCGACTCGGCTGCTATGAGGTTCGGAAATACCGAACTACCTCGGTTTTTGGCAAGCACTGGGGGTTACGTGCAAGCCAATGATGGTGGAGTTCAAGTACTACTCAATTTTCGTAGTGGTCGAGAACGATTTAGAACGATTACTCTTAATGATATTAAAACGGGAAATTTTCAACCTGAGTGGATACGCGATCGCATCGTGATTATCGGGATCATAGCCCCAAGCATCAAAGACTGGATAACGACTTCCGCAATTCCATCTACCAAAACCGCACCAGGGCGAGTTTATGGAGTGGAAATTCAGGCACATGCCATTTCTCAAATCATCAGTGCTGTGCTTGACAAACGACCACTTTTACATTCTTGGTCAGAAGGGTGGGAATATGTATGGATTATAGGCTGGGGTATTTTGGGAATTGGTTTTGCCAGACTCACTAAATTCCCGTTGATCAATCTTTTGGCTGTTTTCGTTGCTAGCAATTGTCTTGTCGCCCTGAGTTATTTGTTCCTCGTGACATGGGGTTTGTGGGTTCCAGTAACACCAGCAATGCTCGTTTTAGTTTTGAATGGTATAGGCATGACCGCCTTATATCAATACGACCAAGCTTGGCGTTCTAGAATTAACGCTCGCCAAACCGTGATTGAACGCACATTTGAAACGATTCACAACGGACCATTGCAAACCCTTGCTAAAGCTTTAAAGCGTGTCAGAGACAGAGATTTACCAGCGAACGAATTAATTGGCGAACTTGAAAAAGAACTTGAAAAATTGAATCATGAACTGAGGGGAATTTATGAATTTCTGCAACAAGAACCTCTGATGCAAGATAATTGTCTTTATTTAGGAAAAGGTCTAGTCCTAAATTTACAAGACCCCATTCATGAACTTCTTTATCAAGTTTATAACCATACCTTAGAGCGGGACTTTTCCTGTTTTAAAACACTCAGAGTGAAAATCCGTACATTTGAGCCTATAGATAATCGACATTTAAATACAGAACAAAAGCTAGGACTGTGTCGATTTCTGGAAGAAGCTTTGTGTAACGTCGGTAAACACGCCACAGGAGTCACAAAGCTAGAAGTCACCTGTACGACTTATGAAGGCTGGTACACTTTGAGCATTATAGATGATGGCTTAGGCATTAACTCATTTAAAGAAGGTCACGGAACGCAGCAGTTTAGGTCATTGGCGCGACAACTTAAAGGGAAATTTAGGCGATCGCCTCTTTCTCCTAAAGGCACTCTTTGCGAGTTATCTTGGCCCATAGCCAAATTGTACTTTTGGTAATTGTTACCCTGGGAAAATGAGCCTTAATATCTTTACAATTTCGCCTTTTTATCAAGATTCTATTTCCCCTCTGGAATTGACATAACTGCATGAGAAGATATTAATAGTAAAACGTTAGTGATTGAATAGTTAACCGGCCTAATTAAAGTTATGTAAATTCCACTATATACAAATATTAAACAATATTTTAATAGGAAATTTCTACGTAATTTCCTCTAGATTGAAAAGTAAGGGAATTCGTAGAAAACCCGCTTTGAATTTTTAAGATTTTACTGTTGTTTTTTTAGTGCAATGCCGGAGAGGATATGAAGATGACTCAGAGAGAGTGGCTCTTGCACAAACTTTTTAATGCCAAATTTTTAACAAGTTGTGTTTTGACCATTACACTTTTGTTTACTCAAGCGGCGCAAGCTGCATACAAACCACCCCGCACTCAAAAGCCGCCCAGTGGTTATACGGACTCCTCAGGTGTTAGAGGGGGGTGCCAAGCAAACGGTGTGCGCCCAGTCATTTTACTTGCCCCTGTGACACACGTCGGTCAAACGACTTCGCTTCACCCAACGTTTGCTTGGTTTGTACCTCACTCACAACAGATCCCTATGGAATTCACACTCTACGAGTTTGATACAAACGACCAACCAAGCAAGCTCGCTTACAAGCAACAGTTGCAAAGCTCACCAGGGATTATGACACTATCCTTACCACAGCAGGGACAAGGTTTAACTGTCGGTAAAAAATATCTTTGGCAATTGGAAAGTTTGTGCAACCGTAACCGTCCCTCGCGCAATTTACTTGTTCGCGCAGAGATGGAGGTTGTACCAACGCCATCAAATTTGAAAATTGCGCTTTCTGAGCAGCTTGAATCCTCCGAAAGAGTTAACTTATATGCTGAAGCAGGTATGTGGTACGACGCTTTAAGCGAAGCTCTAGCCTCCGCTAATAATAAACAACAGGCAAAAGTTGCAGCAAGTTTGTTAGAAGATCTCGCCAAATCAGAACACCCATTACTAGATGAGGATTTGTCTAGCATTGCTCTGAGTGATTGATCATGGGGACAAAGCCAAAAGTTACAACACTAATGTTGAAGTCATTGTTTGAGTGAAATGAGCTAAACTCCAGTTAAAAGGGCTAGTACCGCTGCGCGGAAGTCAAAAGTCACGCATTCAAAAGTCAAAAATCTTACAACTTTACTATCTCTAATTCTGGTGGTAGTGGAAAGCCAAAATTTTCATGATAATGAGGAAATTTAATTGAGAAAAGGCATAAAGGTTGATTTCGATAAAAAGCGGTTAAATAAAACACTCGAATAACAAAATCCTCTTTGTCACCTTCCTCTGATATAGAAAAATTGCCAGGAAAAATCTCGTCAAAGTAAATTTCAAAATGTTTGGCGGTTGCCAAAAAATACTTTCCAATGATTTTAGCAGCATTATCATAAGCTGGGTTGGGAATAGATTTTCTGTAATGACTTTCGTCAAATCCCGCTTGTAAAAGAAAATCAAAAAAATCATGAAATAACTTGTATTCTTGGCTGCTATTAAAATCTTCCCAACCTTTTCTTAAACTCTCGTAGAGTTTTGGATATATCTTAAAAGCTAGCTGATCTAACTGCTCTACTATTTCTTCTTTTACTCCTAAAATAGAAGCCATTTGCCGAATTTTTGCCTTTTCCTTTTCATGATATTCTCCATCAGCAGCGCAAACTCTAATTGCAGTGAGAAGTATATCCCTTTGTGCTATGGATACCTGAGGAGAGCGAGCAATGACTTCTTCTATAGCTTCATCCGCCTCATATGTTTTTAGCTCTTCAATCACCCAGTCTTCTACTCCCCAAGATGCACAGAATCCAACAGCCCAGTCTTTTTCTTCGCTCGAGAGAACTCCATCTGCTTTAGCGCAACATAAAACTGATTTCATATAAATGGAACTATCCTCATTTGTAGGAATCTGGTTAAAACCAAAGAACCAATTAAGTATCCACGATTGACCAACTTTTTTGATGTCAGACATAAGTTTTTATTTCTAGCTGCTAATTGGCTGTGAGCTTTTTGAGTATCATTTTTTAATCCTCTTATCATCGTTTGTAAAATGCAAGGACAGTTAAGACACTTAAGCAATTTACATGAATAAATTTTTTAAAATTATCTAACTTCAAGAATGAAAATGCAAGGTCAGATAAGACAGTTAAGACAGTTAACTAGACAGATAAGACAGTTAACTAGACAGATAAGACAGTTAAGACAGATAAGACAGTTAAGACAGATAAGACAGTTAAGACAGTTAAGACAGTTAAGACAGTTAACTATAGGATTCCTATTTAATTTTTGAAATACACGTAGGGTGTGTCTTGCTCACCAAAACCCAGATAGAACCTAGATACTGTTCCTTAAACAACCACAAAGTGCCTAAATTATTGCTAGCTTCTTTCTCTTGAATGTGAGTAGCCATTTTGTTCTCTGGAATGAGTTATTTTTGTAAATTACAAGTCTAATTATTGCATGCATAGATATTATTTGAAAAAAATATTTTAACTGTCATAATTGCAAAAATAAACTATGGATATTTAATTCAAAACCCATAGTTTAGTAACACTAATTAAGCGTATTTATCGATGGAAATGCATAATTTTACAGAAATCGAGGTGCAATGCACTCCGAGCCAAGGTACTTTCTCAAGTAGGGCGAGAAAACCTCATAAATCAGCGTTAGAGGTTGTCCTTGATGCCAAAATAGGTAGTAACGTCCCCAAAAAGGTCCTGTGTGACTAAAAGCTGACTCTAAAAAAGCTGATTTACCGTAGTGAATTCCCCAAATTTCTCGATACAACTCTGTACGTTGACCGGTTCGCAGTTTTTGAATTGGTAAAAGTTTGCCAAAAATGTATAGTGGGTATGCATCACACCTTTAGGCATACCAGTAGTGCCACTAGAGTACAGCAAGGCTATCAAATCTTCTCGTGGATTGATTTGTACGGATGGTACTTCCCCTTCACCTTCTAAAAGTACAGAAAATGAAGTAGCACAATCTGCCTCCCCAAACACAAACACTTGCTCTACCTTTGACTGACGGGCTGCTTCTAATGCTTGAGTTACAAGCTCAGGTATTGTGACCAGATATTTTGCACCAGCATCATTAAGTTGGTATGCAAGCTCTTCTGCTGTATAGGATGGGTTTACTGTGGTGATAACCCCGCCCAAAGTTGCCACGGCATGGAAGGCGATCGCATATTCGGGAAGATTCGGGCTGTAAATCGCCAAAACATCACCCTTTGAGAAGCCACGCGCCGCTAAGCTAGCAGCAACTCGACCGATGAACTCTGCTAGTTGTCCATAAGTCACTATGCGGTCAGTCAGCCCTTCAATGAGAACTGGTTTCTGGGCTAATTCTACTGCTCGTTGCAATACAAATTCTGTCAGTGGCTGCTCGGAGATAGCAATATCAGGATATGGACTGCGAAAGATCATGGAATTCCTTATGAAATACAACAGGGAAAGATATTGAACACTGGTTCAGGCAGGGCAAACGCCAGCGCCTCATTAACAAGACTCTGTTCTCAATAGGGTCTGAAAAAATCGCATTAAGCAACGCTTATTGACGTAAAATTGTGTTCGATTTTTACTTTACTTTTATAAGTAAGTAAAATGCTGAGCGCGATAAATCTGATTTGAGCGTTCAATACATAAATCAGACTTTTCGTCAATCACCTATCAACCAAATTTAGATGCCTTTGCCCTGGTGGTGTATAACTTTTTGGTTCATAGGTATCGATAAACTGTCGCTGACAGACTTGGCACAAGTAGTTCTGTTTTCCTTTGCGCTGTCCATTTTTGCTAACTGTGGTTGAACCGCATTCAGGACATTGCATCATATTTCTATTGTCTCATATCTTGCACCTATCCGTATAACCCAGGGCTTAGTCAAAAGCAGCGCAATAAAGTTACATCACTTTTCTGAGCTTTTATCGGTTAAATAAGGGCTTCAGGCTTAGTACTGAGTGTGAGAATAACATCAATTTTTCTTGGTGCAAGATGTCAGTTGTGCAACGCTACAATTGTAGATAGTTGTTTTTTAAAGTAAGCGCGGTAAAGTTCGCAACGAGGAGAAATGCGCGAGCCTTCATAGCAGATCAATCCCAAGCAATCGAGCTTGTAAGCCTCAATCGGATTCAGATAAACACTTTCGGATGCTGCTACAACTTTAGTATATGCCTCTATCAAACTGGGGTTCTCTTGCAGCGTTGTCCACTGTCGCAATAAATGAGAGCGATAAATGCCGCCGTTGGCGATCGCGTCCTCTACGAGTTCTTCTAGGGTCATGCCTTGATAGGTCAGATAATATAGGCTAATCTGAATCAGTGCGGGATGTCCGCCCACTAGAGACATCAATTGGGTAGCCTCTTTACCAGAATTCCAGCTTAACCCGTGCCTCTGGGCTAATTCCTTTACTTGTTGCTCAGTAAAGTCGCTCAGGTACAACGGTAACCCAATGTGAAATGGAGAACAGTTGATATCTAGGGAAGCATACACTTCTGTGGAGTAAACCACCACTAGTCTCAGTTTCTGCCAGTTAGTATTCACTCGTGCTTCCTCGTACCATGAGCGTAACAGAGGAAAAAACTCTTGAGCAATTTGAGGATATTCAAAAAAGCGGTCAAACTGCTCTAACACCAGAACTATTGGACGTTTGATTTGCTCCAGTAAGTAGTTTTTCCAGTAGAAATTACAATTCAACTTACTGTCAATTTCACTATCCCAGTAGGCATCCAAATTGGGAGCAATGCCTAATTCTTTTGCCACTCGCCAGCAAAAATGACGGAAAAATAGGTTTAAGTCACTCAAGAATAGCGCATCGATTTGATTGCAATCTAGTTTTACTGTGTAATACTCCTGCTGTTGAGCAAAAGCACAAAGCCGCAGCACTAGAGAACTTTTACCCATCTGTGTTGGAGCGCAAATCCGAATCACACAGCCTGGTTGAGTTATTTCTTGATAGCCCAGTTTCTCAACGGGTGGTCGTTCAATATACAGCACAGAATCGAGGGGAACTAAGCCATCTGGGTACAAACAACAACCTCTAAACTTGTCATGCTGTTCATTAGCAAAGGTGTCTTTCCCTATTGATTGCAATGCATATATCTCTTTTGTGTCCGAATTATATGATAAGGCTTCAGTGGTTTCATCCTCATCCATCTCCTTACTGATGGTGTAATCCTTTGTGCATATTTCTAGGTCAAAGGCACTAAAGCATAGTTTGAGCGTTCGCCGATCCACACTTGCATTCAAAGACCATAACCGACTCAGGGTTTTCATTGATACGTTCATGCGTGCGCTTAATTCTTGCAAGGTGAATCGCTCGCCGTTGTTCTGGTTTATCTCCACTGCTTCAATTGCCGTTTGTAACCGCTTTAGTCCAACAGAAGTCAAGAAAACTCCCCTTCTTCGTCTAGTTCTAGATTGTTTCATCTCGCTCACTATACAATTTACTCTAAGGAAATTGTGTCTTTCCATCTTGGAGCTATCCCTATTACTAAGGATGTCTAAAAGACGGAAATACTATTTTGTTATTTGATGTCAATTCACCCAGCCTCACTGAGTCAACACTTTTTCATCTAAAAATCTCCGGGAGTGTGGAAACCTTGTGTCTTTAGACCAAGGAGGAAACACGACGGCCGCGTTATTTTTAGCCGTCAAATGCCTTTAGATACCATTACCGCCTTGGGGTTACTTGAATCGGTGTACTTTTGTGATGTACTTTCAATGGGACAGTTACCATTTCAACTCGTTCACCCCAACGGGAGAGCCAGTTCCCTACGGCGGGAAACCCGCCTTCTCCTAGCGGAGACGCTGCGCGAACAGGACTGGACTCACCTGTACGCATAACGGTTTTGCACTCGATGTGCCTTCCCAAAAGGGAGTAAAGTTAGCCTTGACAAAGTTATTGGTCGGTACTTTCGCTTGCGACACTGGCTTAACCCTCTAAACCTGTTTAATCGTCCGGTTTCAGAGTCCGGAACTGGCTGCGCATTCTGGAGTGAGAACTTGAACACTTACCAATAACGTAGTACGCTTCGGTACTGAGTCGGGTCAACTAATCCTATTGGCTTGAGGCGCTTAAGCCCCTAGCATGGACGGCAGGGGTGTTGACCGTGCTGGAATTATTTTTTGTTAGCCTTTTAAAAGGTACCTCTGCACGCGGCGAGATATTTTCGGCTCGGCGACTAACAATTCTCTCAACCTGCTTTGAGGCGATTGCGCAAAGTGCAGTGCCAGAGGCGATCGCACTTCCGTTAGGGGAGTAGAAAATTGGCTTGCGGATACAGTCATTTTGTTCCTCCAAATTCTTTTTCCAAAAACCTTAAGCTCAGGCTATCAATGAAAAATAAGGAACTAATAGGGACGCTAAAATTTTTTCGATTGGGCGGCGATCGCTCAAACAAAAAATTCATTCTCAGCCTGCAATGTCCATCCGAGGGCGCGAGCGATCGCTCCTGGTAAAGTCACTGGATTAAAGGGCTTAGCAATTGCCTTAACCACACCAAGTGAGTAAAGTTTTTGTGAGGTAAACCAAGCCGCTCTCACGCTCAAGAAGATAACTGGAATAGCTTTGGTTAAAGGGTTTTCCTGGAGTCTATGCAGAAAGGTGATGGCATCCATACCCGGCATGGAAACGTCAAGAAGGATCGCATCAGGACGTTCTATCGCTAGCTGTTTCAGCCCGGCTTGAGCCGAGGCGACAGTTATAACATTCCACCCTGCTAGGTCGCTTAAACAGACTTGTACGAGTTCTCGAATAGTTGCTTCATCATCAATAAGCAATATCTTCTTGGTTGTCATTCTTAGATTGCTTCAAGCAGATTGAAGGAATTGATTTATTGAGATTAAACCAAGAAGATAAGAAACTGATAAGAATATCAGCCAGTACGGTTCAGATAAGACCAGAACCCTTATCAGGAACACAATGTTGAACTCTCGGATGGCGCGTCTCTACACTCGGATGGCGCGTCTCTACACACGTGATTTTTTACACATCAACCTTAACTGAACCGTATTGGAATATCAGCTACACTACTCAATCCAACCTAGCATTTGGGCTATTTGTTCGCAAATGAGCGTTGGATCGAAGGGTTTTGTAATAATTCCGGCTATATCTAATTGAGCAAAGCGGCTGCGCTCGTTTGGTAATACTTTGGCTGTTAGCAAAATCACCGGAATCATTTGAGTTGTTGGGTTGGCTCTGAGTTGCTGGTAGAATTGCAAGCCATCCATGTCAGGCATCGATACGTCGAGGAGAATCATATCAACAGCATACTCCTGGGCTTTGTCGAGTCCTTCATGACCGGATTGGGCAGCGATCGCCTCCCACCCTCCCAAATCCTCCAAGCAGGTGCAGGCAAGTTCTCGCAGCGATTCTTCATCATCGATCACAAGGATGCGTTTGCTCATGATTCTCTAATCATTCCTGCTGGTGGTATTGGCAAGGTGAAATAAAACGTGCTACCTTCACCGAAGGTACTCTCTACCCAAATATTACCATCGTGCTGTTGGACAATACTTTGACAAATCGCCAAGCCTAAACCAGTTCCTCCCTTGGCGCGAGCATCAGAGACATCAACCTGCTGGAAGCGTTCAAAAATCTTTTCTAGTTTGTCGGCGGGAATGCCTCTGCCTTGGTCTTTGACTTGAAACAGAACTGAGTCGGTCTGTGGTTGGGCAGACAAGATAATAACCGAGTTCGGGGGAGAAAACTTGATGGCGTTGCTCAACAAATTGGTCAGGGTTTGGATGATCGAGTCGGGGGAAGCCCACACGCGAGCTGTGGTGGGAGTGATCGAGAGTGTAATGGCGGCTGCAATAGCGATTGACTGTACCCCTTCAACTGCTCGTTGCATTAAATCTTCTGCCTGACACACTTCCCTGACAAGCTGCACTCGCCCCGAAGACAAGCGCTCCAAGTCAAGGATATCATTCACCAAACGCACGAGGCGATCGCTGTTCGTTAAAGCTTGCTGAATCATCCGCTTGGCTTTTTCGGGTTTGTTGTCGTAGATACCAGTATTGAGCAGCCCTAAAAATCCTTGGATGGCTGTGAGCGGGGTGCGAAGTTCATGGCTAACGATGGAAATGAATTCATTTTTCATCTGCTCAATAGCGTGCTGTTCGGTGATATCTTGGATCTGGGCGACGTAGTACAAAGGTTCGTTCTGGGAATTTCGTACCAGCGAGACGCTCGTTAGTCCCCAAGCGATGCGTCCTCGATTGCACAAGTAGCGCAACTCGACTTGAGCATTGCGATTCTCGTTAGTCAGGACTTGCTCGATGCAGTGCTGAAGCTGATTAACATCTTCTGGGTGAATTAGCTTAGATGCGTTCAGGGTTAGAGTCTCTGATTCGGAGTAGCCAAGCATTTCACCTAGCATCGGATTGATAGAGAGCCAGCGATCATCCAATCCCAGCAGCGCCATGCCAATGGGGGCATCATGAAACGCATGGCGAAACCGCTCTTCACTTTCACGCAGAGCTAACTCAGCTTGTTTGATATGGGTAATATTTGTTACGCGCACTAGATGGATGAGTTGATTAGCAATCGAAACGCCCTTAGCAGCCAGGTTGCCCCAAAAGAGATTTCCTTTTCGGGTTACGTATTCCATTTCCCGACTCCAGCAGCCTTTTTGGTCAATTTCCGCAGTGATTTCGCCCAGTTCGTCCGAGGTAAATGGACGAACCTGAAGTATATGCCCTCTGATGCCAATCAGTTCGGCTTTACTATCTGCTTCAAACAGTTCTACTGCTCGATGATTGCAGTCAATGATCAGCAATGTTTCAGGATCGACCAGAAACAGAGCATCGGCAGATTCGTTGTAAATCGTCTCGCGCAGGTCTTTTTGCTGTTGCAGTTCTAATTCTGCCCGTTTGCGCTCCGTAATATCAAGTATCGTTCCGAAGAATTTAATCACCTCTTTTTGCTCGTTCACGACAGTCTCGCATCTTCGAGAAACGTGCCGAACTTCACCATTAGGGCGTACAATCCGAAAATCCAATTCCTCGCCTCTCCCAGTCCGCATCATTTGCGCGTAACTCTGTTGCACTAATGCTCGGTCATCCGGATGAATTTGCTGGATGTATTGTTCGTAGGTTGGTTCGCTTTGAGTTGGATCAAGACCAAAAATGCGAAATTGTTCTTCCGACCAGGTAATTTTCTGTGTCATGACATCAAATTCCCAGCTTCCGACATGGGCAACTCGTTGAGCGGCTTTTAAAGTCGCTTCACTCTCTTGTAAAGCGGCTGTCCTTTGACCAACTTGCTTTTCTAAAGTACGATTGTAGTCAGTTAAAATCTGCTGAGCATGTTTGCGTTCTGTGATATCTTGAATTGTAGTAATCGCATAGGCAAGGTAACCCTTTTCATCAAAGACGGGTGTTCCTCGACTCTCGACGGGAATAATCCTATCCGGTTGGTGGATTTCTATATCATCCGCGATCGCCTGCTCGCCGTTCAACGCTCGCAGGATTGGTAGTTGGTCGCTTGGGTATTGCCGAGATGTTCCCGCGACATAAAGTTGATAAACTTCTCCCAATTGTTCGCCTGTAGCTGACGGCGCGACTCCTTGACCCAATAATTCCACAGCCATTCGATTGGCATAGCACGGTCTACCGTGAGCATCCAGCACTCCGATGCCTATGGGTATTGCCTCTAGAAATTGAGTCAGCCTCGTCTCATTTTCACGCACTTCGGCATAAAGGTTGGCATTTTCAATTGAAATTGCTGCCTGGGTCGATAACAGTTTCAAGATTTCCAATCTATCTGGCGTAAAAGCCCCAGTTGTCAGATTATTTTCCAGGTACAAAATACCTACCAGTTTGCCTTGATTTCGCAGGGGCGCACACAAAATTGATTTCGGTTGCTGTTTAACAATGTAAGGAGTACGCATGAAATTGCCTTCACCAGAAGCATCATTCAAAACAACGCTTTCTTGGGTACGGATAACGTAATTGACGATCGCATCACACAGCATTGGGGTATGACTGCTGCCACCGAGTGTTTCAACGGGGATGGATGGTAAAATTTTGAATTCATTATTCTCAACTGTTCCTGATGCCGAAATCACCCATTGCCCATTGTTGTTCCCTGGCTCAAGCTGCGATCGCAAAATCAGATAACCTTTCTGTGCCCCTGCATTTTCCAGGACAATTTTCATCATCTTTTCTAACAGGGTACTTAGCACAATTTCACCCGACAGGGTTTGTGAGGCTTTGAGAACGCTGCTCAAATCGAGTTCAGTAGATGTTTTCGATCCACTGCTTAAAATTGCATTACTGTAAGGCTTGATGCCCTCGCTTGAAGCTGTTTTGGGAAAAAATTGGGGATAGCGTTGTTCTAAATCCTTAACCTTTGCTGTTGCTCCCCAGCGTGTGTAGGTGTAATGAGCCTCTTGCATATAAGTTTGGGCAAACTTCAACCTACCACGCGCTAAATAAAACTTGGCAGCTAACTCATAAGCTAAAGCTTCTTCCTGGATATATTCGTTTTCCCTTGCTCCTTGAATCGCTTGTTCGTAAAACTCCTCGGCTTCAAAAAATTGACCCAAGACTCGTGCTTTCTCTGCCTCGACTAGATAAAATTTATGCAGATAATTCATCGGGGCATGATGTGCCCATTTCTGCATTTTCTCTTGATTTCCATGAACCCGATTGAGCCAAGTTTCTTTTTCGGAGTTTGAAGCCTCGACAAATGCGATCAAATGTGCTAAAGAATCATAGAAATGCAGTAAACCAGTAACTAGCATTGTAGCTAATCCTTCTAGATACTGTTTAGCGAGTACTGCATTATGGACGGCTTGCCGAGTGTCACCAAATAGATAACATAATATGAGTTTATTTAAGTAAAAAAATAAAAGTTCTATTCTATTATTGGCTTTGAGAGCAAGTGGCAGGCTTTGCTCCTCGTTGTAAGCATCACCCAATAACTGGATGGGATTTTCAGTTTGATCCAACAAGTTGAGGACTGTTTGTCGAAAGATTGCCGTCCAATTAAAAGATGCTTCCTGCTTGATTCGAGCGATCGCTTTACTATAAGTTGCTATCCGTTGTTCTAGCTGGGTAAGTTCGTGACCTAAAAAGTATAAATGTTCACACACATAACAGGCGCAATAGCCAGCATATTCAAAATCGCCGATTTCAACTCCCTTTTGATAGCCCTCAATCAAAATTGATATTGTTTCCTTGAAATGCTCTTTCCAGTGCATTGAGTGGGCACCAAATCCCAAGCATATTTTAGCTTTTACTTTCTGAGCATTTAACCGTTCTCCCAACCTTAAAGAGAGTTTGCCAAATTTATAAGCTGACTCAATGTCTTGGAGTATTCCACACAGAACTACTGTGTATTGACCATAAGCAAATGCTGATAATTCTGTATTGCCATATTTGATAGATAAATTAATTTTTGATAATGCAATCAGTAAGAAAAGATTAGGAACCGCTATAAACGAAGCCGATGCTATACTCGATAGGACAAGCATCGCTGCTAGCTTTTCGGGTTCGGTCATCTTTGGTAGGTTAATTAATTCTTCGATTTCCTGCCCAGCCAAAAGTGAAGCTGTTTCCTCCATTCCTCTTTGAATATCTAACTGGCTCGGTTCTTCTGGTAATATCACCCCTAACAGATTCAGCGCTTGCAGTCCAATCTTAACGGCTTCTTTCAGATTGCCCTGTGACACAGAGGCTTGAATTTTGACATCATAAACTTTGACTTTGTGCAGCACTGTTTTGGCATGGTTTAACACGACTAGAGCCAATTGCTCCATCGTGATAAAATCCCCGTTGAGGTACGCCGCCTCTGCTGCTTCTTCGTACAAAGCTAAGGTTAAGTCATACTCGCTGTGCCAACTATCTGCACTCAAAAGTTTTAGCCCGACATTCAAATACTCAACTGCCGCGCCATAAGCCGTTGCTGCTTTGGCTTTATGACCAGCCATCAAATTGAGTTTAGCTATTTCATTTCGCTCGTGTTGATGGGTTAGTAATTCAACCCCAAGATTGAAATGATCGACAATTTCAAATAATTCATCTGATAAGGCATCGGCTGAGGTATTTTGTAACAGCAGGCGAGCTATTTGTAAGTTAAGAATTGTTTTTTGTCCATCATCCATCAACGCATAAGCCGCTTGTTGTACCCGGTCATGCAGAAATTTATAATTTTGAATGAATAGGTTTTCATCTAACTCAGATGTAGATAGGATTAACCCGGATTGAACTGCCGTCAGTAAGTCAGAAAAAACTTCACTTCTTGATTTTTCACAAATGATAGAAAGGGTTTTTAAGTCAAATTCTGCACCAACACAAGCCGCTAAACACAAAACCTCCTGTGTGGATTCTGGCAATTTTTTTAACTGACCAATCATCAACTCCACCACATTGTCAGTGATATTCGTTGCCTGAATTTGAGCTAAGTTCCATTGCCAAGCATTGCGTTCAAAATCAAAGGTAAGCAGATTGTCGGCGTGCAGTGTTTTCAAAAATTGATTAACAAAGAAAGGATTACCGTCAGTTTTACGCGCCACCAGTTCTGCCAAGGGTCTGACGGATGCCGTATCACTATGCAATGTATCAGCTATTAACTGGCTGATAGACTCACTCTGTAAAGGAGCTAAGGTAATAAAATTGACAGTTGCTCCGACATGACGCAACCTATCAACAGTCATCATCAATGGATGGGTGGAGCCGACTTCATTATCTCGATACGCTCCAATCAGAAACAGATATCGTGTATCCGCATCCGTCATCATGAGGTCTATCAACTTGAGACTGGCGGAGTCTGCCCACTGCAAATCATCCAAAAAGATGACTAAAGGATGCTCTTTTATACAAAATGTCTGGATGAAGTTTTGGAAAACGAGATTAAAGCGATTTTGCGACTCAGCAGCGCCTAACTCAGGGACGGACAGCTGTTTGCCGACAATCAGTTCCACTTCCGGAAGTACATCAATAATCACCTGACCATTAGAACCCAAAGCACATCGAAGTTTTTCTCGCCATTGCTCAAGCTGTGCTTCAGTTTCAGTTAACAGTTGCTGTACCAATCCGGCGAACGCGCTCACAATGGCTGAGTAAGGAATATTTCGCTTAAACTGGTCAAATTTACCAGTTAGGAAATAACCGCGTTTTTCAGTAATGGGTTTATAAATCTCTTGTACTAAGGCTGATTTTCCGACACCGGAATACCCGGCAACGAGCATCATTTCACTACTCAGGGTAACTCGCTCAAACGCTCTGAGTAAAGTTTCAACTTCCGCTTCACGTCCATAGAGTTTTTGGGGGATTTGAAACTTGTCGGAAATATCAGTAGAACCGAGGGGAAACGGTTCAATGTTGCCAGTTGTCTGTAACTGGTGAAGGCATTTTTCTAAATCAGCTTTTAGTCCCCAAGCACTTTGGTATCGTTCTTCTGCCGTTTTCCCCATCAATTTCATCACAATATCTGAAACTGCCTTGGGAATGGCTGTACCGCCCTTCCCCCCTAGCTGATGCGGTGGAATGGGGTGTTGGGCGATATGACAATGCACTAACTCCAGGGCATCATTCGTTTCAAACGGTAGTTTTCCCGTCAGCAGTTCGTAGAAGGTCACACCGAGAGAGTAAAAGTCCGTGCGGTAATCAAGACTTCGGTTCATTCGTCCGGTCTGTTCCGGCGATATGTAGGCTAAAGTGCCTTCTAAAACATTGGGATTTTTCAGAGTCGGATTAGAGCGGGTGATGAGAGTGGAAATGCCAAAGTCAATAATTTTGAGTTGTCCAGTTTCTGGGTTCAGGACGATATTAGAGGGGTTAATGTCTTTATGGATGACATGGTCGCTGTGAATGCTGCCCAAAATCTCAGCCGTTTTGATGCCTAGCTTGAGAAATTCTGGTAGGGGAAAGGTATGTTTTGCGCCTACAGGGGCATTCATCAATAGATTTAAGGATGTTGCGCCAAAATCCTCAAGGATGATAACTAGAGTTCTCTCTACTGGTTCTAAGCCATAAGCCTTAATCGCACCATCTACATTCAAATTGCGAGTGATTTCATATTCCTGCTTATATCGAATCAGTTCAGAGGGTGTAGGATAGTCCTCTTTCAGAACTTTGAGAATAACTGCTTTGTTACCTTTCTCTCGGATACCTCGATAAACCAGAGAATTGGCACTTTCGTAGATTTGAGTAAGCAGCTGGTAGCCTGCAATGGTAATCATTATTAAGTGACGTGGAGATCAAGGTGTTGTGCTAGTGGAAGGGCATTGCTCACTTGATGCATCCTATTGATAGCCAAGCTCCTGCACCGCCTGTTGTCCATACAGCCAAGATAGATAACCCACAATTCCTACAGAGCCAGTTATTAGCAGCAGAAAGGGAACGGTGAGAGCGAGGCGTAGAGGAACCTTCGGGTTATGGCGTTGGCGTAGCCTCTTTCCAACAAGATTGGGAAGTATCACTCAAGTAAAAGTTCCTGAAGTTCCAATCCTCCACTTTAGGGTTCTTAGTTCTTGCTGTAAGCGGGAGCGATCAATGCGACTGATGACACGGGTCACTAACTCCGGTCCCACCACGGGCTTGCCGATAAAATCATCGGCTCCCGCCGCAAACACTTGCTGAATCGATTCTAAATCTGTATGAGCAGTAACAACCAGTACCGGCAAATTCCCCCAGTTTGCATCTTGACGCACTACGCGGCACAAGTCAATGCCACTGTATGTTGGCATTTCCAAGTCGATAACCAGTATATCAGGCAATGTGGCAATTAGCACCTCCCAAAATTGTTGAGGGTCTTGCAAGGTCTTCACCCTTAACCCCCAAGGTTGCAGCAGATTGCTCAATAGCTCCAGCGCTACCGGATCGTCGTCTAAAATCATCACTTTGGCTTGGGGGGCTTGAGATTGAGGCAGGACTTGAGCGATCGCCTCAAATACTTCGGCAGCGGCGACTGGCTTGTGCAGAAATCGGTGTGCTCCCAAACGAGAAACAGCAACTCGCTGTGTTAGATTGTCTTGCTCACCTATCACCAAAATTGGCGTGGTGGGAAGCTGCTCCTTGAGTTTTTGCAGCTTTTTTAAACTGTTTTCAAGCGGATCTTGCTTATTGAGATTGAGCAAAACAGCGTTGGGAGATTGAGAAATCTGCTTTTGAGCGATGCAAGAGAGCGCAGTGCCAGAGGCAATCGCCCAATTGGGAGCAACTTCAATCCGCACTCCCCAATTCGTCGCCTCGGTTTTCAGTTGATTGGTCAAGGATTCATCATCGATGACCAGCACCAGAGGAATCTGAGTTGGCTCAAGCTGTTCTTCGGTTAGTGGCGTGGGAGGTTTGCTGAGCGCCTCTTTGAGTTCGGTAACAAGTTTTGAGAGTTGGGAAGCTTCCTTTGCCGCTAAAGGCTTGTCGCCCATCAGGAGATGTTCAATCGCCTGCGTTAACTTCGATCCCGTCTCGTAGCCAAACGATCCTAGCGTCCCTGTCAGCTTGTGTGCTTCGTCGCTTGCACGGTGGCGGAGTTCGGGCTGTAATTTCCCGAAGCGCAAGGCAAGTTCTACTTGCTCTAGCAAAATCACTCGTTCGGCAAACGTATCTTTGTAACGTTCTATGACTTTGTTGACTGAAGCAAGACCCATTTGACGTTTTCCTTTCCCTGCTTTTCCAAGTCTGTGTGTCTGTTCGCCCTGTTCACTAGACAACACACCCTTTGCTCCCTCACTCTTGGGTGGAGCCTTAAGTCGATAGCCCAAGCCATAGACGGTTTCGAGTAGATCGGCAAACATTCCCGCGCCCTTTAGCTTTTGCCGCAAGTCTTTAATCAGATTCGTGACAGTTCCTTCGCTAGGTATGGCATCAATTGACCAGAGGCGATCAATGATGTCACAGCGGCTAAAGACACGTTGCGGATTACGCAAGAACAGCCCCAGCAGGCTATATTCCTTGGGGGTTAGAGATATAAGTTGCCCTTTGTAAGTGACTTCTGCCGAGACGGGATTGACGCAAAGATTCTCCCAAGTCAGTACTGTAGGCACTAGCTCGGTCTGTCCTCTACGCAGCAACGCCCGCATCCGTGCTAGCAACTCAGACAACTCGTAGGGTTTGGTGAGATAATCGTCTGCGCCCGCATCTAATCCCTTGACCACATCAGCACTCTGATCTTTGGCGGTGAGTAAGAGAATCGGTGTTTGAACTCCCTGAGCGCGAAGTTGACGGCAAAGGCTAATCCCATCGAGTTTGGGAATCAGCAGATCCAACAAGATCAAGTCAAAATTACATGATGTTGCTAATGCCAACCCATTTTCACCATCCGTTGCTAGTTCAACCGTGTAGTACTGAACCGTGAGAACCTCATAAAGCACTGCTGCCGTTGGGCGATCGTCCTCTACCAGCAGAATTTTCACAATTTTAACAAATGTACATATCAGTTTTATAGATTGATATTATCAGTTTCAGTAGATTTATGATATGTACCGCAATTCAATTGAATGAAGTAATTATTTATCTGTGTCCATCTGTACGGCAGTTGCTATCTCCTGCGGAGACGCTGCGCGAACAACGGGGGGAACCCCAACGCCAATCGCCTGCTGTCGGGAAACCCTCCTGCAGCGCTGGCTCCGCAACACACGCAAGAGTCCATCTGTGGTTCATTATTTCTTTGTGTACCTTACTCCGGGTTCTTACCGCTATAGTTAACGTTCGCCTAATAGGAAGCCTGAAATCTTGCACCATTCTCAAAACTCTTCGGGTGGGCACTGTTCACAACGTAAAAATAAGGGTTTTCGGAAAGTTAGGCAGTGCCCACCCGAAAAAAATTGCAAGAAAGCAACTGGTGCAAGATGTGAAAAACCCTACCTACAGCCAATTACCCACGAGGATGAATGGTGCCCAGTAGTAGGGATGGGCATACTTACGACTAGAAATCAGTGTCTGTTGCGCCCTACGCAAAGCCTCCGCTTTACTCACTCTGTTCTGGTACCATTCTGCATAAAATTTTTTCACTAAAGTGACAGTAGCAGCATCATTAATCGACCAAAGGGAAGCGAGAACACTTTTCACACTCGCGTTTCCCACCACACCAGCCAAACCAAGACCAACACGGTTATCTCCAATAGCAGTTTCACACGCAGTCAGCACCAGTAAATCTACTAACTTAGAACGGCTAGCAACAGTACCAATCATATTATCTAGGTCAGTTATAGTAAGCTTGTCATTATTGCCTGTGACGAGGAAGGTATCTTCGGGAAGTGTGCCGAAGGTACCGTGAGTGGCAATATGAATAATAGAGTAAGCAATTTGGCTCAATTCAGCGTGCAGATGAGCGTATGTAAAATTCTCATCCAATAATTGCTTGCTATCGGGAATTTGCGCCACAACTTGATTAATTTCTTGTCTGACGTTTGTTAGCGCCTCATATGTTCGACCATCAACTACCGCATTTTTGGTTAACCCTACAGCTAGCACCCGTAGATTTTCATGGTTCACTTTTTTAGTATTTATTAAGGTTAGGCTGGGGGTTGTGGCGATCGCATATCTCTGAACCAAGAATTCCTCACCATCATGCAGCGCCGCCATTGGTACAGTGCGAAGAATTCCATCATTGATAAAAACCAGAGTTTTAACGTGCAATGAATCTAAATCTTTGGCGAAAGGACGAACTATCGAGTCGTACAGACTCTGTGCTTCTTGGGAGTTGTAAATTATGCTACTACGTCTCTCTAAACCTCTACGAAATTCGTTGATTTGTTGTCTTAGGCTTTTTCTATCAATATATATCCACTTCAAGTGCTTTTCACTGTTAGGAAGACTCACTATAATCGCAATACGGTTTTCCAAGATAATCGAGTAAAAGACAGCGGTTGTTTTATCTGTATCTGCTTCAACTCTTTTTTTATGAACTGGTGTTAAGAAAGATTTCCCGAAGTAATTTTGCAGTTCTACCAGTTTTAAAGCTTCAATGTTGGTTAGTATATCACTCAGTTTAGAATTATTGTTTTTAGATGCAGCTTCTACTAAACTTAATTTTAGTTCAATCAGTTGGCGGTAAATAATTTCAAAATAGTCCTGCTCAGGCTCTTGTACATTTGAATCAAAAATGACATGACGACTGCGGAGCAACTTTAAAGTAGTAATAGCTGCTTTATAAGCTGTGATTGCCTTGAGAGGTTTATTTTGTGCTTTTAAAATGCGAGCAACTTGCCACTTCCACAAATACAAACTATCTTTAGCATTCACCTTTTCAGCAACAGACTCTGCTTCACGATTTAACTTGAGTGCTTGCTCGTAATTATGGCGACACTCAGAAAGATGAGCAAGATGACCCAAAGCAAAAGATAAAGCGCGATTATCTGGCAAACGTTGAGCAATTGAAACGGCTTGCTGAAGTAGCTGTTGAGATGTGATGTATTCTGTCTCTAAAATTGGTTCTGGGCATTTAAATAAGGAGAAAGTGACATCATTATCCAAAGCTTGTGCAAATTTAGCTAATTCAAGAACTGCATAAACTTTATCTTGTGAATCTGGTAGTTGTTCTAGCAACACTAAAGCTTCTTGCAATTTTGCTTTAACTAAGTTTGATTGTTTGGTGCGCTTTGCAGGCAGAATCGAATTTATAATTAAGCGTATTTCCTCTAGCTTATTCTTGTGCTGACGGGTAATAATAAGGCTTTTCTGGAAGTATTTTAAAGCTTGGTAATCATAATTAAAACCTTGTTCTCTTAATATATCCGCATCGTCATCATCACCTAATTCCACAGCGGAATTTGCACGAAGATAATTTACTTGAGCAAGGCTTATGTATGTATTTCCTAAATTTTTTAAAGCAGAAGCACGAGAGACAGAGTTTTTAATTGTATTAGCAATTTTTAAGCTATCCTGTAAATCTGTAATTGCTTGCTTGTAATCACCTTTTTGTTGATAAGCTTCCCCTCGACTGCTCAAAGCCAATGCTTCTAAGACACTATTGTTATGGGTACGAGCAATTTGCAACACACTGTTTAAAAGAGCGATCGCCGCTATTGGTTGCCCTAAGTTCTTATAAGCTTGAGCTTGCTGGGTAAGCATTTGCCCTACCTGTAGCCAATTTTTGGTTTGGCGATAGTAAGCAATAGCCTGTTTGGTTTCTTGTATCTGCTGCACCAGTTGACTAGCATCGCGAGTTTCTGCCGTTACTGCGTCCCCAACTCCCCATCGCCAAGGTGATAATGGAGTGTGATTCAGCCATAAGATAAATGAAAGACTGCACAATAATATCAGTTTTAATGAGCGACGGACACTAGATATCTGGTGTTTGCTTGGCATAAAAGTGCTTTGATCATATATAAGTTTTGGACAAATTTGGCAAGCACTCCAATGCAGGACTTATATCAGGAATTCGCAAAGGGAACTGTTTGCTGCAGCGCCCGAAATCTGTCTGTTTATGGCTTTTCCATTGATTTTTATTTTGAAACTTATGATTGTCATTGTGACTTAATTCTTGTAAATGTTGGGTTAAAATAAACATTTTAAATGCAAAAAATCTATGTTTTAAAGTGGTGATAACTTTTCATAAATACTGAAAATATTACTGAAAAAAACATGGAAAAAATATCTCATTTCGTAGAAATACTGAGATGAACAAAAGTTAAGTCAGTAGTTAAGACTGTAGGGTGGGCAGTGCTGAGTAAAACCTAATGAGCTGGACATAAGTTTAGGGCACTGCCCACCCGTTGTGGTCGCAAACCATTGAATGCGCGTTTATACACATGATGCTCAACCTGTACAGTGCGTAAGTCCTAACAAAAAGGAAAAAGTATATTGTTATACAAAAAATAAGAATACTGTTATTTTCCTGAGATTCCCAAACAATGTGATTTCTACTGAGGGAGACTTTCTGGCAAAAGAAATTTGCTTTTTTCCGTGCCACTATAGAGAGTAGAAAGCCAAATTCAGCAACAGGAAGGCAAAATAAGGCTGTGCAGATAACATTTCTAGGGACGAGTTCCGGTGTACCTACGCGATCGCGCAACGTTTCCAGTGTCGCCCTGAGATTACCACAACGAGCTCAGATGTGGTTATTCGACTGTGGCGAAGGGACTCAGCATCAACTTTTGCGGAGTGACCTAAAAAGTAGCCAACTCTCCCGAATTTTTATCACCCATATGCACGGCGACCATATTTTTGGCTTAATGGGTCTTCTGGCTAGTTGCGGGTTAGCTGGAAATGTACAACGTGTTGATATCTATGGTCCACCTGGATTAAATGACTACTTGCAAGCCGCCTCGCGTTACTCTCATACTCACTTTTCCTATCCTGTCAAAGTTCACGCTGTACGTCCAGGGGTGATTTACGAAGATGATGAATTCACTGTAACATGTGGTCTTTTGCATCATCGCGTGACCTCCTTTGGCTACCGCGTCTGTGAGAAAGACCGAGCAGGACGTTTTGATGTAGAAAAAGCCAAGGCGTTGCAAATTCCTCCCGGTCGCATTTACGGTCAACTCAAACGCGGTGAAGTAGTGACCCTTGCTGATGGGCGAGTGATTAACGGTCAGGAACTGTGTGGACCGACAGAAATTGGACGCAAAATTGCTTATTGTACAGACACAGTTTATTGTGATGGCGCTGTGGAATTGGCACAGGATGCAGATGTATTAATTCATGAAGCGACCTTCGCCCATCAAGATGCAGATATGGCTTTTCAAAGGTTGCATTCCACAACCACAATGGCGGCGCAAACCGCTTTAGCCGCCGGAGCGCGCCGACTGATTATGACACATTTTAGTCCCCGCTATGCTCCTGGAAATGCAATAGAGTTGAAAGATTTACTTGAGGAAGCTCGTGCTATTTTTCCTAACACAGAGATGGCATATGATTTTATGACTTATGAAGTACCAAGGCGGCGGGACAAGGAGTTACATAAGACTGAGGCGATCGCTTAAATGCAGCCATAAAAACGCATCCTACATCTAGATGCTTTCACGGGCTTAGTATGAGAGATTTCCTCAACACAAGGGAATCTCTTTATTTTCCGCCCATTTTCTCTCATTTTTACGAAATCTTTAATTGATAAGGTCAATAAAATTGAAAAATTGTCAGTCTTTTATCTCTTCTTTAGTAAATTAATACACAAATATATAAATGGAAATAGACAAATATCAAGCTTTTAAGTTGCTTGATAGCAAACATTCTGTATACCATTGTCATCTTTATCAAACTGTGACTCACACAAAAATATTACACATACTTGCCTGTTACCATTGAACCACTCATTCTATTATTGTTTAACGCCAGATATTTAAATATTCGCTTTACTTATCTTGTTATAATAAGCATTTAGAGTTAATAGCAAAATTTCAAAACGTAGATATGTCTCGGTGTAGTCACAAGTATCTTGAAATACTAAATACGCTTAAGCAGAGTACAACATTAAGTATGTTCTACTTTTGTAACCGTCGCAAGATTTATCACCAAAGGAAAACTAACCCAATCATTGTATAAAAAGCTTATAAAATAAGTAGAAAGCCAAAAAAGCTCGACTAGTAACGATATGGTAAAGATAGGCAAAATGGGTTGACTATCTCTATCTTGTCACTTAGGTTGAAATGAAACTAAAAAAAATCAGCAGAGGTGACATCTTCCAAGTGTTGTAGTCTGAAAAAAGATTTGCTATTTTTGGTGGATGTTGTCCCAAGTCAGAGAGAGCCATTAGCAATCTATGTCTTACTTTTGAACTTATGAGTGAAAATTAAGAGCAATGTTATCTCCAAGTTAAAATCGTGTATGGTGTAGGAATAAAAGAAGGAGTTTATGAATTAAGAAGAACTCAGTTGTCAGAACGCAGAACACAGAACCGGACATCCCCATAAAATGCGCGGGGATTTAAAGTGCGGACGCCTTGTTTCTAAGAGAAAGCGGGCACGCTGCGCGTGAGGGGTCCTGCGCTTTGCGCTTACGCACTACGTGTCCTAAACTCGTCTTTTTCATATGCCATAACAGAGTTGGGCGGCTCAGATCCTTTTACTTATTCCTCCAAGCTGACTACTGAGTTCTGAGTTCTGAGTTCCTAGCTGCGCTTCGGTCACAAAAGTTAAGAATAAATGTCTAGTGAGCGACTCCCTCCTGCACTTGTTTGAACTCCTAAAAAAATTTTCTCACCATCTTGTAGAAAAAGTAATTCGGTATAATTAAGAGGACTTTGATTGTGGCTGACATTAGTCTGAAGCGTGGGCAAATCGTTATTGCTTCCCCACAAAGCAAGGTTAAGAGCAGAAAACTCTCTACAATTCTGCTTCGCCGACGCTTGCAAATCTTGGGTGTTTCTGGCGTAGTCATGTCGGTTGCTAGCCTTCTGGCTTTAACTGCAAAACCGACGTATCAAAGTACTATACAGATACTGGTGAGTTCTCAGCTTAATGAAGGGGTAGGATCAAGTCATATCCAAGAAGGTGTAGAAAGCAATTTTCTTAACCCTAATGTTGACATGATTGACTACACTCTTCAGCATAAACTGATGCTGGGTTCCACGTTGATTCAGAAGGCAGTGAATTTGCTACGTTCTGATTATCCATATTTGACAGTAGAAGATATTAAGGGCAAGAAGGGTCAACAAAGTCCTTTGGCTATCAATTTATTAGAGCGGCAAATAGCAGAGAATAAAGTCATTCATCAAGTCTTTGAAATGTCTTTTAAGGACAAGGATCCAACGAGAACACAAAAGGTTCTTCAGACTCTACAAAATGTCTATCAAGAACATAACATAGAGCTACGAAAACAGAGCCTTTCTAAAAAGCTTTCTTTGCTCAACGAAAGACTGCCTAAGGTCAAAGAGAAAATGGTTCAAGCTGAGAAAAATTTAGAACAGTTCCGCAAAAAACATCATTTACTCAACCCAGAGGTGCAAAGCAAAATTCTTCTGGAATCTCTTGCTGATATTAAGAAACAGCTCTTCATCACTCGCGCACAGCTTAAAGACTTACAAGCTCGTTACGACAACTTAAAACAAGAATTGTCGTTCTTACCCGAGAATGCACTTATCTCCTTTCGTCTGAGTCAGTCAACTCGCTACCAAACACTACTTAATGAGGTTCAAAAGACTGACTTGGCTTTAACTCAGGAGCGGTTGCGCTATACAGATGACTATCCAGAAGTTCAAAAACTGATACAGCAGCGGCGTAGTCAAGTGGCGTTACTACAAGAGGAGATTAAGCGATCGCTAGGAGACAAAGCAGTGCAAGCAATCTCAGCTGATTTGTTCCAAGAGAAACAATTGGGTACAGAAGAAGCACTACTGACGGGAGGGCAAGTCGCAGAAGTTGACTTGAAGCTTATGGAAGAGCTAATTCAGGTACAGACAAATGTCTTGGGACTGCGTGCCAATGAAAAGAGCCTCGCTAATTCAGAAGCGCAAATTCGCGCCGAGCTTAGCAAATATCCTAGTTTAATAGCAGAGTACAACCGCCTGCTGCCAGAAGTGGAAACAAATCGTAAAACACTTGAGCAACTGATGGCAATGCAACAATCTTTAGGGTTGATGATTGCTCAGGGAGGGTTTGATTTGCAAGTATTGGAAGAACCCCAACGGGGAACATATTTGGGTAGCAGTAAGCTATTAATATTACTTGGGGGAATCTTATTAGCACCAATTTTCGGGGTGACAACCGCCTTGATGTCAGAAATCTCTAACAATGCCATCTTTTCTCCAGAAGAGTTACAGAGGCTGACAAACCTGCGTTTACTAGGGACAATTCCAGAAATTTCACTCCTAAGTACCAAAAAGAGGTTGTTCCGCCTGCCTTTGCAACGAGTACTTGCTGGCTTCTCAAAAGAAGCCATATCTGACGAAAAGCAACTTAACGTCTACGCCTTATTGCCCTCCCATGAAACGCTCGATATGGCGTACCAAAACATTCAAATATCAAAGCCTTCTGTTCCCTACAAGTCTCTGATGTTGACTTCAGCACTATCAGGAGAAGGGAAGTCAACCTTGGCGCTGGGACTTGCAGTGAGCGCTGCAAGGATGCATCAACGGGTTCTATTGATTGATGCCAACCTGCGACAGCCCAACCTCCACAAAATCTTGGGATTAACCAATGATTGGGGATTATCCCTGTTGTTAGTTGAGGAAACAAATTCCTCAGTTAAGGAATACATCCAGCCCATTCATCCCTCTATTGATGTTTTGGCTGCTGGACCTACACCAGAAGATACAGTTAAGCTATTAAGTTCTGCACGGATGAAAGAACTGCTTGAGTTTTTCGAGCAAACTTATGACGTTGTGCTCATAGATACTTCTGCCATTCTCAGCACAGTTGATGCCAGGATTGTGGCATCTCTGTGTCATGGCATTGTCATGGTAGGGCGCATGGATCAAGTGACCCGTAATGAACTGATACAAGCGACAGAAATCTTGAGGAACTTGAATCTGATTGGGATTATTGCTAATGGAACGAAGCGTTCGCTGTAAGTATCTCATGCAGATATGGTGCAAGCACCGCTAGGGGATCAGTCAACCGAAAAACGATGGGTTGTGTCCATTGCTAACAAGTTAAGGCTACGGTTGATTTGTCAATAAGTACTCATACTTAAAATATTGGCGAAAATCGGGGTGGGAAACACAATTTTTAGGGAAGCGATCGCCCAAAGGGCAGCAGCAGAGCTGATCGCGAGCGGATTTAAACGCATCATTCTTGCTCTAAAAATACAGTTTTGAGCTAAATTTAAACCTAGTATTTTACTAAAATTTAAGTAATATTACGAATTGACAAAATTAATACCGTCTGAAATTGTCACGTATGGGCTCAAATGAACGGCTCATAAGGGTTCTAGAAAACTTTGCGAGCTAGTGACGCTCCTACACTTCCCTAACGGGGAGCGTGTAGGCTTCTGTGACACCTCGAAGGGTGTGGAGAACTTCCTTGGAGGTAGTATCAGTAATAGAACCAACTATTACGATGCCACCTTAAAATCATCGAAGATAATAGCATTGGCAACATAAACACTCCTGGTATTGCTGCTGATATTCAAGCGTGAAAATCAGCAGCTTATTTATTATTTATATAAGTTCAAATTTGAACTTATACTCATTTTATATAAAGTATCCAAACTACAAAAAAGACACAAGATATTTCCAAAATATAAAACTTATGTGGTAGAAGAGTATCAAATAATCTTTTTACTATAAAAACATAGCGAAATAAGTTATAAATCTCCTTACACCAATTCTGTATGAAGATGCGCTTAGAACTTACGCAAGAACTCTCTGAAACTCTTATTTCTATGCGAAGACAGCGCACGCTACGCGAACGTGTACGAGTGCGTCCTTCGTGGTAGCCTGCGGCACGCCGCTACGCGTCTACGTTTCTTCATCATTTTGCGTAAGTCCTGGCGCTTATGCATAAGAGGATGTCTGAAAAGTTCAAGGCAGACACAATAAGATTTATGAACGCAACTTGCTATGAATGGAACTTTGTAACCATGCGCTTAAGCGAGAGTAGTGTTCGCCAGAAAAGAACCGATTCTTGCTTAAAACAGTGAAAGTTGACTGGCTGGAGTCGCCCTAAACAAAATTCCAGCACCGAGTGTAGGGTGTGATACCTCATACCCTTCACCGAACAACTGCATATACTGAATTATTTGCTTTTTTAAGTAAGGTCTTGATTTCATGAAAGCGCTTTTGACTTCCCTACTTTCGCTCAGGATTGTAGAGGGAGTTTAAGAAGCGGCGTTTTCCCCTACAAAATAACAAACGGGAGTCGTAGAGGAACAACTGATAAGGAAATTAAAAACAGCAAATCATTCTTGGGTTTTTTCTTTTAGGGAAAAAAATAACTAAATGAGAAAATCCAACTCATAGTCTAACTACAACGTCAGTTTAGATAAGTGTCCAAAATAACCGAACCTTGACAAATAAATAACTTTAACTCCACATCTATCCTCAGGTAGAGTGCTTCCATACTTGTGCCTTTTGTAACTTAAAAAATAGCCTGTGCATAAATTCTGATTTTCCACAGGCTAAAAATCTACCAGTACAGCAGATTAAGATTACGATGCAAAGTCATAATTCTCAGGGTGCCGAAATCTACAATCCTTTTCAGGAATTATTTGCCAACGAGCGCAGGCGCACTCTTAGAGAGTGCGTCTTCGTCTTTGTAGATACTGCTTTTACAGCAGGCTACACACAAAAAGAGGTGCTAGAAGCGTTCACAGATTGGTTTTTTCAAAATGATGAGGAGAAATTTGAAGAAGTCGTCAAATGCCTTGAACAAATTGTAGAAAGCGGCTACGACTAAGATTCTGCACTCACCTCATCAAGCAAAAGCTTAATCAAACGAACACACTCCTTTTTGGATAACTGTCTGGCGGTAGGAATTACATCCTCCGCCACTTTTGGTTTATGGGTTACCTCAGTTGCTTGTCCTCTGATTTCAGCAAGCAACTGCTCAAGGGTTTGTCCACGAGAAGTGGCGATCGCCTCCAAGTTTGCCAAATCTGGAATGACTTCTCCTCGTTCCCAGAGTTGTATAGTCACATAGCTTACGCCCAAATCCTTAGCAAACTTCCTCTGGCTTCTGTCTCCCCTGGCTTTCTTGATAGCTTCTGCTAACTTAGTTCGGGCGTCACTATCCATAAGCATCTTTCAATAATAAATCTCTATAATGACGTTGCACTTACTCTGATTTCAAGTTATAAATGTACTTATCAACAGTGGTAAGTTCTTTTTAATAGTATATGGCTAGAGCGACAGAAACAGAAAGAATCAATGTAAACGTATACATTGACAGAACTGTAGCCCAAAGGTTACATGAGTTTGCCCAGCAACAAGCAATGTGGAAAGGTCGAGTCGTCGAAGCAGCCATTGTTGAATATCTCAACAAAGTAGAGCACCGAGCAGGCACAACCTTTAATTAACCTTATAAAAGGAGTGATAACCAAATGATTCATCATCGTCATTCAACTTAAGACAGATTTCTCTAAAAAAAGCCTTGTAATCCCTTGTCTTTTGTAACAAACCAATAGCTTTAGTGACCATTTCCTACAAATAGAATTCACTTGCTTTTAGTACCATTCAGCAACGATAAACAGACAACACTATGCATCTTCACATATTGTCTTTCGTTCGTCCAGGGTACCCTTTGCGCTTGCCTCCAGGCGCGGTTAGGATTAAGCACTTGCTTCGCCAAAATCTAGAAGGTAGGACTTACCCAAGTTAGATCGCGCATGACAAGAAACTAGCCTCAAAGCCCCGTTTTTCAACAGCGGGGATAAAAGCCTCCATCACAGGCATATAGCCTGTCTGCCAGTATTTTATCAGCGTGAATCTTCCGCTCTTGGCCAAAAAAAGTCAAAGGAGAGAAACTGACATTTTGCACAAAAAAAGTCGATGTCATTTCTTCACTCAGCATCAAACTCAAAGCCTTAATTTAGCGAGAAAAGTCAAGAAAAATTATGTAACTTGCTCGCGCAGATTGTTCCTTAATCTCGGTTTTTACGGCTAAGCGCAAGATTCCGAAAAAATACACTTACGTGTTTACCCTGTAAGTGTGGACACTTTAATATGTAAATATCTAAAAGTGCCAATCTCGTGCTTTCTCACTAAATGGTGTAAAACCCAATTTTTGTTTTTTGGTGGTGTTATATCTAGTCATAAATATTAGACTTCTTGCATTCATTCCAAAAAAATGAATAATTAACCGCAGCCTGTAACAGATGGACGTACATCAAATCTACTTATGCAAGCAGTCTATTAGTTTACTACCATGAAATCTCAAATAACAAGGAGGTGGTTAATTAGTGTATGAATATCACCAAGTTTTGTTAAACCTTAATGGTTAGCTAGAACCCGTACTGAATAAGCCTAGATCAAAACAACCCTCTTGGCATTGATGCACAAACCGTCAATTGACTAACCTGTATTAGCAATGTTGGAACAATCTTTACTATTGAAGGGCAAAATGAAATCACAAAATCAACCATACAACAAAAAGGTTGCAACTATCAAACACCCTAAACCTCAAGGTTTCTGGAGTGTGAGGAGTGCACGTATAACCTCCAAGCGTAACCGCCAAATGCGAGATACTCTCAATAAATCTGCAAGACTAGTCATGGACTACTGTCTTGAACACAACATTAAAACCGAGGTTTTTGGATGGAATACCGGAGTTAAGCAAAACTCGAATTTGGCAACTAAAACCAATCAACGGTTTATGCAACTACTAACTGCAAGACTTAAAAACCATATCAAGCAACTGTGCGAGTACTACGGGATGCAGTTTGTAGAGATTGAGGAGGCTTACATATCTCAAGCATCATTCCTAAACACTCATCCACTATCTAAATATGGTGAAAAACCCAACAGATTGGTATTTAAGGAGAAACGACTTAAACGTGGGATGTTCCGTACAAGTGTGGGTAGAGTTATCAACGCTGACGCTAACAATGCAGCTAACATTTTAACAAAACTAGAGTTACAGCTAGGACTTAACTTAGCTAAGCCTTGTAAGGCATTATTGATTGTGCCGCCTAGGCTTCATGTCTGGGAAACCAAAGTTAAAAAGCGCAGAGACGTGACTGAAGCTGCACCCGTACGAACAGCTTAGAATTCCTTAATTGACTGCTTTCCTTAAGCCAAACGAAACATTCTTTCATTTGTGGACTCCTAACCTGAGGTTTTCAGGATGTCCTTTCTAAAGCACAAAATCTCTGCTCAAACCAACGAACTGCGTATGAGCTGCTTGTTGACGACTTCTCAAAAAAAAAGCCGCATAAAGCGGCAAGCTAACCAAAAAAAACTTTCAACAATTATGACATCTTTACCGCTAATACAAAAGCCTACTGATATTGTTTCGCTACTGACTTTAGAAGAGAATTTCAAATTTTCCGAAATTCTTGCCGAAACAAACATCGAAGACATTCCTCAACTAGAAGAGTCGGAGAAGGCAATTCAGAAATTAGGGAAAATTTCCAAAGAAGAAAGAGATTACAGAATCAAGCTTTTACAGCAACGCCTTTACCAACTTTCAGTGATCCAAAGCTTTCGAGTCTTTGAAGAGGATTACAAAGATTATAAAGCACACTTCTCAATAAATGGAAGAGGGATATCAATCAAAATTATATCCCCTCATGGTGATTCCTGGGAAAAGCAAACTCAAACTTTCACAGACTTGCAAGCTAGCCGTGAATTTCACCTTATAGTGGATGAGAACTTAGTCAAAAACACAGCGTTAGCAACAAATTTACAGTCATTAAGTGAAAAAGAGAAACGCTGGCAGATTCTTGGCTTACTGACTGAAGGCGAGCGTGTTTTGTATAAAGGACGAGTTGGGACATACAAAGGAGTCCAAGACTGTGCTACACCCCGCGCGTGGGTTTTTTTTGAAGATTCCCAAATAACTGAACCAGTTAATCCCCTAGAATTAACTCCAGAAAACTCGGATAACAATAACTTAACTCTCAACACAAGTTCAAATATGAACTTGTGTGAAGATGAAAAATCGATTTCAAGCAATTGTCTCACTTCCTGTAGCCAAGCAAGAACAATTGTTGATTTGACTCAAATAGATGGAGAAAATTTTCTTCGTCCTATCCTTGAGTGGGATAACGAAGGGGAATTGTCAAACTTACCTTTTGAGTTGCAGCATTTGGAGAACACTGAAGCCAGTTCTTTAGCAGACAATTTAAAACAGAATTCAACAAGTTCAAATATGAACTCAAAAAATCTTCCTTTTTGCTCCCACATTCTAGAAGGACGGCTCTCCAAACAAGACGCAGAAAAAATCATCACTTTGATTAACTCTCATTTGAGACAATTGAAAACCTTACCAAAAATTCAAAAACGCAGCAATGACATTATCCGCCACTATTTAGTTTTGCTGGATGAAGGGAAGGGATATGAGCAGCTTGGATTTAAAAATATGACTGCTCTGTTAAACAGTGACTTCATTCAAGGAAGCCGTTCTAATTTACAAAAACAGTGGCAAGCCGGGCGTATTGAACGCGACAGCTTGGGAGTAGAACCAGGAACCATACCAGAAGATCATTGTCGTAAATTAGCTGTACTAAAAGCTTACCCAGAACAAGTTCAAAAAGCATATGCTGAGATTCCATTTCCAGTTAGAAAACGCCAAGCTACCACATTGACTGAATTGCCTTTATCTACACAAGAAGAAGCAACAATCATATCATTACTCAAAACCCCTCAAACAACCTCAGAAATTGCATCTCAAATTGGAGTCAGTAGAGGGACAACGCTTAAAAAATTGACTTATTTGGAGGCTCGAAGAAAAGTTTTTCGATTTGGAGCCGGAGCAGGTAAACCTTGTTGGTGGGCACTTAGTCTGGATGCTGCAGTTCCCAATATGGCTGATAAAAATTTTGCAGATCAATTTTTAGAACTAGTAGATTTACGGGAACTAAGCGCCTTTGAATTGAAATTAAAATTGGGCAAGCGAATTGAAGATGTCCTTTCTGTTGGTAGGCGATTACAAAAAGCAGGCAAAGTCCGCTCATATCTTAAGGGTGATATGCAGTATTTCAAGGCGGTTTAACCAGTAAAAGATTCCCAACAAATAAATTCTCCAATATGAGTGTGGGGTGGGCCGGACAGCCCGCCCAGTTTCTAGGACGGGTACAATCCCATCCCATTTGTTCTAGCTGCCAACTTAATTAAACAACTTTCCTTTCCACATATCCCCTTCGGCTTTTCTCCTTCTCCTTAAACCTTCTGTAACACTTGTGCCAGGGTTGCAATAAAGTGTTAAAGCGTCTGGTACCTTTTCCCATTCTCTGTTTTTCAAAACTTTAGTTATGGTTTGAAAGTCAGGCGAACCAAAAAATGATTTGCCTAAATTGTAAGCAAAGCTAAGCAATGCTCCTTTTTGATTCTCGTTAAGTTCAGCCCATATAGGAATTTTTTGTAGGCTTGGTAAATAATCTTGTGTCAGTTGAAGTATGAGTAATTCATCAGCTTCTTGTTGAGTGATGCGATCGCCCAATTTCCACTCTCCTCCATCTCGTCTCTTCGTGCAGCCCCAACCAATAGTAATCGGTTTATCACCAGTTAAAGGATCGGGATAAGCTTCTAGGTAACATCCTTCAAACTGCTTAATAAGTTCAACTCCCTTTAAAGGTAGTTTTTCAAGTTGTGTGTCTGCACAGGGGCAGTTTTCTAAACTCACGCCTACCTGCTTTGTCTCAATTAATTGCTTAGCAACTTGTGGATTAATTTTTGCTGGAAGGTTAAATGCTTTTGTAAACTCCGTTAACGATGCTTTGGTGATCTCTCCATAAGCGCCATCTGCTACACCTTGAAGTAGTCCTAAATTGATCAGGCGTACTTGGATTTGGCGAGCAAGTTCTTTGTCAGTTTGAAGAAAGTCAAAATCCAGTGATTGATTGCTTTTGATAATGTCTTGGAGGTTCATACTTTTTCTTACAAAAGTCAACTTTTCAGAAAGTAATACACTTCCGTGAAGGATTTTCTAGCAATCCGTGCAGGAGAATCAATCTTCGTGACACTAAAACACGAATAGCTTGGCTTTTTCACAACCTTCTTCTCAACCATTAGAGGTTGAGGAAAAGAATGAACGAAAGAATTAGAATTTCAAAAAAACCTGAAAATAACATTAAGTTTTATACCGTTAAAAGCAAGTTTTTTGGAAACGATAAAACTTTGCCATATTCAAGTAATAAAATTGACTATTTATACAATTTCCACTGCTATGCGAATCTAGAAAAATACTACTTTCATAAAATAAATAAATTTCGATTTTGAACTTTCATTTTCAATAACTAACAGATGAAATACAACGAGTCAATTTTGCTTAGAAGGGTATTCTATACAAGAAAGCCAACAACGTTTTACTGCTGGCAAATTATCACAGGGTGCTATATGCTAAAACTTCCATTCATCTATCAATGTAAGCAACTCAAACCTGCAAATATTGCTAATAAAGAAGTGGCTGAAATAGGAAAATTAAAACGATACCATAATCAAATAGAAACACTGCTTAACTTCTGTGCAAAAACAGTAGAAATGACGTGTGCCATTACAGATGAAATTGAAAGACGCTTACTAAACTCATACAACTTCTTGACTCATTGTGAAAGTGAATCATCAGATGATCATAGAGGAAGTGGACGGATTCAAACTTGCGGTCGTGCTGTAGATGTCTTTTTTTCAGTAGTAAAAAACGAAATTGTGTCAAGATGGATAATAGCAGAACCTTTGTAGAAAAGTATAAAAAACTAAAATCGTTTATGGTTCAACAAGGTTGTACATTTAATATCTTCGCTAATGACGAAGGGTGGACACAACATTTCTAGAGATTTGTGTTTAAACCTGTCAATTGTTGAAGGGATAAGGGAGACAAGGGAGACACGGTAATATCTATAAAGACCATTTGGTATTAATTGTGGCAACCCAAACAAGATATTTTGTAGAAAACCTGAGTCAATTGTTTTGGCTCAGGTTTTTGTGTCAGATCAACTTTCTGCATTTTCCAGCAACGCTATGGCGCTTTTCTCCCGCCCAAGGGCTTCCACGCTGCGGGTGTTTTTGCATACATTGAGATGCTCTCGATGTCATACAGGTTATTTGTAGGGGTACAGCAATGCCGTGCGCGTGTATTCTATGCAAGTAAGAATCGCGATATCTGTATTAATCTGTGTGCAGCTGTGGTTCTAAATATCTTTTTATGGCTTTTGCAACAAGTCTACTGTGATTAAAGGAAAATTTTGCATCTTCGGAAGTTCCGAGGATGCAATTAGGAAGAGTTTTTTAAGACTCCCACAAGTTTATACGGAGTTATATGCAATCCGTGCAGAAGTTGTGAGAACTATCGTAGACGCGCAGCGGCGTGCCGCAGGCTACTGCCAAGCGCTTACCTGAAAGGAGCGCTTAGCGCGTATCTGTATATCGTACATAGACGCCTTAAACGCGCAGCGCGTAGGCTAGAACGCGAAGAATTCCTAGAGTTTATGTAAGTCCTAAAGCAATTTACTCCGCAGAATTCCCGACTTGGTATGAAGCAACTCTAAAGCACTGCTTCCGTATTTCCCGAGTTACCGATTCAGTGCCTTATGCGCTATTCATATTTTTAGAAAATTTTGTACAGTAGTTTTATGGTCACAGAAAAAAGCAGGACTAGAGTTAGTCCCGCAATTGAACTTCAAAGACGTAATCAGATTGCCCAAACCCACAGCAAATTAGTTCATAAAATTGTGCATCGTTGGGTAAAGAAATGTAACGAAAGCTACGAAGACTTATATCAAATAGGGTTTCTTGGACTTCTTAAAGCCGTTGAGCGCTTTGAGTCAGAACTTGGACATGCTTTTAGTTCTTTCGCCGTTCCTTATATCCAAGGTGAAATTCAGCACTACTTGCGGGATAATGCATCACAGTTAAAAATTCCTCGTTCTTCAATAGAAAAGCTAAGTAAGATCAGGCGGTTAAGAAAGCAATTTATCGCTTTAGGAAGACAGGTTAATGAAGTCGATGTAGCTGCTAAACTCGGAATCAGCGCTCAAGAGTGGGAATCCCTAAAACTTACCGTTTCGCGGCGCTTAACTGTAAGCTGGGATGAGCTACCTTATGAACCTCTGATTGAAGATTCGGAAGCAATAACCCAAGAGGAATCAACTCAGCTGCTTTATGAAGCGATCGCAAAACTTCATCCTAAGCATAGGCTTGTGATTCGAGAGCGCTATCTTCTGAATAAAGAAGTCGTTGAAGTCGCTAAATTGTTAAAAATTTCAACCGCAGAAACTCAAGCATTAATACAGGAAGCAATTTTTATTTTGAACTCATCATTAAGTGCGCTTTATGGAAGTTCTTTTGGTTGAAATTGATAGAAAGCTACTCAGAAGAGACGGTGGAACACAACCAAGAGAGAAACTGGATCCAGAACATATTGAAGATTTGGTTCGCGACTGGAAAAAGGGCGCTCGGTTTGAACCTGCTTTAGTTTACTATGATGGTGAGTCTTACTGGTTAACAGATGGATATCACCGCGATGCTGCCCTCTCAGAGTTGGGTGAGCCTAAAATTCTTGTTGAGATTTGCTCCGGAACGCTTGAGGATGCTAAATGGCATAGTTACTCGGTGAATCAGCATAAAGCTTTGAAGCGAAGTAATGCTGATAAGCAGCGAGCAATCATAGGAGCGCTCAAACATCCTTATGCTGTAAGCAAGAGTAACGTACAAATAGCTGAACATTGCGGTGTGGATGAGGGAACTATTCGTGGTTGGCGAAAAAAGCTTGAGGATAATGGTGAAATTGAACTCTGTCACACACGTATGGTTACCCGCAACGGGAAAACCTACAGCCAAAACACCATTAATATTGGTAGTAGCAGACATAATCAACACCAACAGCAGAAGTTTAAGGTAAATTGTCCAGAGTTACCTTATCACGGACAAATTGTAGAAGTTGTTGAAGTCAAGACAGGTGATTGTTATCAATGTCGCACTGCAAGTGGTGATATTTATCCATTCTTTAAATCTGAACTTGGCGACGTGAATTCTTCTGCTACTCCTACTCCTACTCCTTCTCTTACTATTGCAAAGCAACCATCTGCAAGAGAAAAACTCGTTGCGTTAGTGGTTCGCTTACCAGAGGAGTGTTTAGAGGATGCGATCGCTCTTCTTAAAGAAAGGTTTGATGTTCAAACCGTGGACAATAAACCTTAATTTTTTTCAGTTTCAAGAGATTCTTATCTCTAGCTAAATGTTTGTCATACTGCCAAGATGCAGTTCAGCTAATTAATGAAATCTAGAAAAGATTGTTTGTCATTTCGCATGGCAAACATTTTTTATGGGAACTATAAAGGTATTAATTATCAATTCACAAATCTATGAGCAAGTTCAAATTGATAATGCAAGCTGGGGTTAGTATCGCCGTTCTTGGTTTTTGTATGCTGCAATTACTCTCCAATCCTAAAAGTGAAGCGCTTTATTGGGGAGGTGTTACAAGTACGATCGCTTATTGGTTACCATCTCCGACTGAATCTAAAGATGACAAATGATTTCTATTTACTTCTAACGGACTTGAATGGGACTATTCGGACAATTAAGTTAAACCTACAAAAATACATAATTGGTAGGAATTCTAGTTGTGATATCTGTATAAATGCAAATTTTATATCAAGATTTCACTGTACATTAATACTTCAGGAAACTGCTGAAGGTTATTGTTACACCCTTTGGGATGGAATTCCCCTAAGAAATGCAAGTACTGGAGGAACTTTTTTAAATGGAAACAGAATAGATAAACCAACTCGATTAAAAACAGGAGACATAATTAATTTTGCGAAAAATCAAAATGTCCCCTGTATTCAATTTGTCGTAGAACAACCAACCAGTCACGAAGAAACTTTGGGGTTTGAATTCAATGAAGCGGAAGCTTGATAAGCTTTACTCGGAAAGCGAAGTTACCTATAAGGGAACTATATTTTTAGCTGTTACTATTAGTAGCATAGCTGTTGGTATCCACCAAATTTTGATAGAAATGAATGTGCATCTCCATCTTCCTAAAATTGGAAATTTGGATTTTATCACTTTGTTTGGGTTAGCTGTTTCAGGCATCAGTGGTGTATTTGCATTTCAACAGATAAAGCTTGCTGACATTGGAATTAGAGATGTTAGACAGCACGCTATTAAAGATGAGATTCTGAGGGAAATTGATGAGGGAAAAATACTAACTGATCGATTGTCAGAAAGATTAAGATTGACTGCTGATAGTCTTGCAGAAAAACACGGAATGATAGAGAGAGAAGTTTATTCTCTCAGGCTACAATTGGAAAAACACGCAGATTTGGATCTACATATAGGAGCACAAAAAAGGCTTTCTTTTATGGAAGATAAATTGTATGAAATTGGTGCAGCTGTCAAGCTTTTAACTAAATCTGACGAAACTCTCTATCGGATATCTAGATTAGAACAAGGTTTGAAACATTTAAATGTTGATGAGGAGTGAAGATGGTTTGTTCTGAACTTGGAAGAAAAATGATTCGTTATATGAAATCAAAAGGGTGGAGAATTCGTCCTTTGAATATTGTTTACTTAGAAGATGCAAACGCCGATACTTGGCAACCAACACAAGGGAAATTGGACGAGTGGGATGATGTTCGTATTGTGATATCGGATATTGGTGAGGTATTGCTTTCTTGTGAAGCGACTTGTGAACCTGGTGCTTACTATACCTACAACCGGATGAATCCAAAAGGCGCTTTTAGGATTGCTAATGATGTTCAATTCCTTGATGCGTGGGAATTTGGATACCACTACAGGCAATCAGCGCTTGTGCAGTGTGGGACAATTATCGGGTTTCGTGACGCTAATGAAGATGGTATTCGAGTAGGCGATACAAAAGTCCAAGGGGATGACTTTTATGTCAATCAACATACCACAGGAGATTCTGAGGATGCTTCTGCACCAGATAAAGTGGGAAGGTGGTCCGCTGGGTGTTTGGTTGGTCGTTATGCATCAACTCACTATGGAAAATTTCTCCCTTTATGTCGCCAAATGGGTTTGGATAAATTTGATACTGCTATCATACCCTCTGACCGATTCGCTCAATTCTCTTAACTCTCAAATATAGCAATCCTCCGCAGATTTGTGAAAATCGCGTATGCTCAGATTCCCGACTTCTTTAAGAAGTCGGGAATCTTGTTGTTCAGAATGATTTAGGATTGCTATAACTCCTTTTAGTTTTGTTATTAAGATAAGTGTTAAGACGCGGGATTCTCCAAAACCATTTTTTATCTGACTACATTCACCAATAGGGACGCTTTATTCTTGTTTTTGGGCTTTTTTTTATTAAAAATCGTCGCATTAAGTCAGAATTATTGTCTGGATTAAGACATTGAATAAGTATAAAAAAAGCTAAATTCTTCATTATTTTTAATGAAAGTATTGAAAATTAAAAAAATATTTTGAGATATTATTAATCCATTAATTATTAGTTTCATAACAATAATTTTGCATTGAAAGGATATTGTTCCTCTCGTTATTTGTATAGGGGTCAGTGAAATTCACTTATGCATTTATTCAACAGGACATAAGTCAATACGGTTCAGTTAAGACATTTATTGTTGAGACACTACTAGGAGACGCCTTGGTGAACTTCAACATCTGGAGTTCAAATATAGATAAAATAGCTTGAGGATTGGGAATTCGGAAGGGGGGCATGGAGTGGCTCATGATGAACGTGTAGAAAACGCAGAACAGATTCATCCAAGCGACTTTTCATGGTCGTTTTGGCCTGTTGTGCCAATCTATCCATATGGCAAGCGGCGGACAATCCGCAAAGAAGTAGTAAAAGATACAGTCTGGACTTTTGACCAACTCCAGGGCATATTCTACGTTGTCGTGCCTGTTCGCATGACCGTTGTTAAGTTACAAAGTGGCGGACTCCTGGTCTATGCGCCTGTTGCACCAACAAGAGAGTGTATCCGTTTGGTCATGGAATTGGTGGAACAACACGGCAACGTCAAGTACATCATCCTCCCAACTATCTCCGGCATAGAACACAAAGTTTTCGTTGGTCCGTTTGCCAGATACTTTGCCAACGCACAGGTGTTTGTAGCTCCCAATCAGTGGAGTTTTCCGCTGAATCTGCCACTCAGTTGGCTTGGCTTACCCTCTAAACGCACTTTATTACTCCCAGAAGACAGCAGCCAAACCCCCTTTGCCGAGGAGTTTGATTATGCGATCCTAGGTCCGATTGAGCTTGGACCAGGTCGGTTTGAAGAAGTTGCATTTTTTCATAGGCGATCGCACACTCTGCTGGTAACAGACTCAGTGGTTTCTGTACCAGAAGAACCGCCGGCGATCGTCCAATTAGATCCATACCCCTTGCTGTTTCATGCTAAAGACAACGCGTCTGATATAGTTGAGGATAATCAAGCAAATCGCCGTAAGGGATGGCAGCGCATCTCCCTGTTTGCTTTGTACTTCCAACCAAGCGTGCTAAAAATACCCACATGGAGTGAGGTGTTTGGCAACGCCCTCAAAGCCCCAGAACGCAGCAAGAAAGCCTATTTCGGGTTATTTCCCTTCAAATGGAACTTAGACTGGAAGCGGTCATTCGATGCACTGCGAGGAAATGGTCGTCTGTTTGTAGCACCAATTTTACAAACTCTCATTCTCAACCGCGCACCTAGGGAAACCATCGAGTGGGCTGATAAAGTCACGAGTTGGGACTTTCAGTGGATTATTCCCTGTCATTTCGACTCACCAATTCAAGCACAGCCGCATCAATTTCGACAAGCATTTTCCTTTCTTGAAAAGCAGCCTGCTATCAGTGCGGGTTTGTTCAACAGTAGCAGTTATCCTTTACCGCAGGAGGATTTTAAATTACTTAGGGTAATTGATAAAGGTTTAAACAAGTTTGGCATTGTGCCGCCTGCGAAAGAGAAGGTGTAGCAGAAACGGCAAAGGGGTGAGAAACTGTAATTTTTTTGAATATAAAACCACAGATGGACACAGATGGACACAGATAAATTATATTATGTCCGATTAAATAACCTTACTAAGTTTGTAGTGAGGACTTTAGTCCTCTTGGACAAAACAAGGACTGAAGTCCTTACTACATATAAGTTTTATTACGGCTCATTTGCCGGACTTGATATTATCTGCGTCCATCTGCTATAGGCTGCGGTTCCAAATAGCCCTAAATCAGATATTTGTAACAAATTTACTCAACCTTTTCCAAACACACCACCGCATTATAATCCGGCACTCCTTCACTGGAACGCTTACTTCTATCTAACAGTACATTGCCTTCTGGCCAATGCACCTGCAAATTTCCCGGCTTAATCGGTGCTGTGTAAACTCTGCCTTGAAAACTACCGAGTTCATTTTTCAGAATCACCGCATCACCATCCTTAACTCCCAGGTGCTTGGCATCTTCCTGATTTATAAGTACCGCCTCGCGCATTGCGCCAGTAATTGCATCCTTGCGCTCTTGTACCATACTATTAAATTGTTTGCCCCGGCGCGTGGCTACTAGGAAATAGCCCTCCGGTAATTCTCGTTCTTGACGAGATACGACTGCAAAATGTGCTTTACCATCTGGTGTGGGGAAATTCCAGCCAAAGCACAGATGTGATCCACTGTACTGAAACTGGTCACCCGCTTCCTTTAAGTGTTGAATTCCAGCGTATTGCGGGACAACTTGGGCAATCTCTTGGCGTAAAGCAGCGGTATCAGCAAAATGTAGAGACGCGCCATGGCGCGTCTCTACAACGCGCCTTGCCAATTCCAGAAACACCTCCCACTCTGGACGCGCTTCCCCAATGCGTGAACCAGCAATTTCTGGACTGAAAATGATCCGGCGTTCGGTGCTGGTTTCTGTGACTCCTCCTGGTATTTCGTAGCGAGTCGTCGCAGGTAACAACACGACAGTATCTGCCCCTTCCACAAGCATTTGGCTAGAAAGGACTATATCCATATGCACTCGCAGTGGAACCCTCTTTAAAGCATCTTCTACATAATCAGGTTCTGGCAAAACTTCCAAGAAATTCCCACCCACGGAGAACAAAACATCTAACTGCCTTTCATATGCTGCATGAATCATCTCTGGAGCAATTAAACCTTTACTTGTCGGCACTTCAAAGCCCCAAAGCTTGCTCAACTGGGTAGCATTTTCTGGGGTAATCGGTTTGCCACCAGGAAAGACTGTAGCGTAACATCCCATCTCTGCGCCACCCTGCACCCCAGAGTGACCACGAATTGGCATCAAACCGCAACCTTCGCGACCAACAAAACCTTTGGTGAGAGCTAGGTTGATGATTGCTCTGACATTATCTTCGCCGCACTCATGCTGGGTAATGCCCATACTCCAAACAAAGACAGCTTTATTTGCTTCTCCAACCATCTTGGCAAAAGTGTACATTTCATCGCGGGAAGCACCCGAAAGCTTTTCTAACTCTTCCCAAGATTGCGTTTCCAGGAAGGTTTTGAGTTCATCAAATCCAGCAGTGTAGCGATTAATAAACGACTGATCTACCCAGTTGTTGGCAATCATATGCTTGATTGTACCATTCAAGAATGCCATGTCCCCGCCCATGTTTACCAAAAAGAAATCTTCAGCAAACTTGGTGCCAAACAAAGCACTTTCCACAATTGAGGGTACCCAGTAGCGCTCCATTCCTGGTTCCCGATAAGTGTTGATCACGACTATCCTTGTACCTGCTTTCTTGGCGTAGTGCAGATACTTAACAGTGACAGGTTGATTATTAGCTACGTTTGAACCAATGAAGACTAATAAATCTGTGCCAATCCAATCTTTATAAGAGCAGGTGGTCGCAGCTGCACCGATCGCACCTTTAAGACCAGCAGTACTAGGAGAATGACAGATACGGGCGGCGTTGTCAATGTTGTTGCTTCCCATCGCCCGCACAGCTTTTTGAGTGGCGTAGTATGTTTCGTTGACGGTGCCCCGGCTGGTAATATAGAAGCTGAGGCGGTTTGGCGTGGTGGCGCGGATGCGACTGGCAATAACTTGCAAAGCTTCATCCCAACTGACTCGACGAAAGCCTTTTTCTTTATGTTGGCGGATCATTGGGTAAGGAAGCCGTCCGAACTCCCGTAATTCGGCACTAGTTTTTCTTTGCAACTGGGAGACATCCGCCAAAATAGTAGGATCAAAAGCGGACATTGTGTTCATCTGCAAAAGCCGCAACCGCACATTGCAGACATGAATTCCTTCTACTGTCCAATCTTTCATCCCGGTTGTCCCCAAAGCACAGCCATCACACACACCTTTGTTCAGGATGTTCCACGCATAAGGTAATTTGTGACGAGATAGCCAAATGGCACGAAAAACTTCCCAGTAGTTATTTGGGTATTGCTCTCCAATTCCAAAGGGCTTCCAACTTGCCCAGTTTGAGGGTGTCCAATGCTTTTTGGGTTTAGGCAACATAGTTTTGTGTTCTTGTTAACAATTTGACAATCTATCTAAATATATATATATTGAGATTGTAAATTTAGATTAAGCTATTTTTCTAATACTCATGTTTATACAGAGTAAGATAACTCTTAATGTTTTATTTCTAAATAGGTATAGACAAAGTTATTATCATTAGTTTTTGAACAACAGCTTTGTAAACATAAACTGAATCTTATACTGCTCTAAATTTTGGAATTTACAACAATTAAAGCACAAAGCCCTACGCCTTCGGCGGGAATGAATGCGAAGGCAACTTGAGTTGCTGTCTTAAAAATCGCCTAGGTGATTTATTAGAATAATGTATGGTCAAGATGCGCGGAGGAGAGTAAAGCCATCGGACTCCCTGTGAGTTTAGAATCCCACCGCCTTTTAGGCGTGGGAGTGTCAAAGATATAACAATCCTATTTGATTGGTGAAAATTATTTTGGCTACGAACTACGAACGACAGCACTCAGTAACCACAGAATTTGCTTGTGATCCAGAACCTCTTGATTCTCCTTTTTACATTGCACGTCCCTCAATTGAAGAACAAATTTATCAAGAACTCACCAGAACCGGGAGCGTTATTCGCATACAATCTCCTCATAAAACAGGGAAAACTTCTTTGGTACTGCGTTTGCTGGATTATGCCAAGCAATCTGGTTTCTCTACAGTATATATAGATTTTCAGCAAGCAGAGGCAGCAGTTTGTACTTGCTTGGAGAAATTTTTGCGTTGGTTTTGTGGTTATGTCAGCCGCCAGTTAGACTTAACACCAATGCTAGATAACTATTGGGATGAGGATACTGGCAGTAAGGTGAGTTGTACAATTTATTTTGAAAATTATTTGCTGAAAAATTTAAATACTCCTTTAGTTTTAATTTTAAATGATGTGGATCAGATTTTTGAATATTCCACAATTACCCAAGAATTTTTCTCTTTGCTGCGCTCATGGCATGAACAAGCAAAACAAAATGTACTTTGGCAAAAACTTCGGTTAGTTGTTGTTCACTCTACAGAAGTTTATACTGATCTCAATATTAATCAATCTCCTTTTAATGTCGGAGTAGCAATTAAATTACCTGAGTTTAGTTTAGAGCAAATTCAGGAATTAGCCCAGCGTTACGGACTCAATTGGACAGGTGACGTAGGGCAAAAAAATGCCCAAGCACTACAAGCAATGGTGGGAGGCTATCCCTATTTAGTAAGATTGGCTATTTATCACCTTGCTAACTTCCGTGAAAAAAGTTTACACCAGCTATTAAATGAAGCCTCCACAATGGCTGGAATTTATAGCGTTTACTTGCGCAGACAATTAGCAAGTTTACAGGACAATCCTGAATTGATAACAACATTTAAACAGGTGCTTTCTGCTGGTATTCATGTGGAATTAGACCCCATACTAGCATTTAAGCTAGAAGGTATGGGTTTGATAAAATTGCAGGGTTATCAATACATCGTAGCTTGTGAGTTGTATCGGCAGTATTTTACTGTTCACATTCTTAAGGAACAGAATGAGCCGGAAAAAATTGAGCAGTTGCAAAGACAAGTTCAAGAGTTACAGCGCTTGTCTTATACTGATGAACTGACTCAACTTGCTAATCAACGCTACTTTGACATCTACCTAGAACAACAATGGCAAAGATTAACAGAAGAAAAAAGTCCTTTGTCATTGATTTTGTTGGAAATTGATTATTTTAAAATTTACAATAATACTCATGGTCAGAAAGCTGCAGATGAATGTGTACAACTTATTGCTAAGGTTATTAGTAATGTTATAAGCAGCCATGATTCGCATCAAGGATTGCCAGTTTGTTATAAAGAGGCAGAATTTGCAGCTATTTTGCCCGATACAACAGCCGATTCGGCTTTTAAAATTGCTGAACTGATCCGCAAACAAGTCAAAAAATTAGGTCTTGCTCATCAAGAGACACTTTATGGTCTTCCAGCACCTGTGGTTACTGTCAGTTTAGCAATTGCTTGCACAATTCCCCAAAAGAAAAACTCTTCAAGCGTTCTCGTAAATGCTGTTTCTGAAACACTTGAGCAGTCAGTACTTGTAAAGCGCGATCGCACTTATATCAGCAAAACTTTAAATTATGGATTCCGTAATAATAGGTAGAAGGTGAGCCGTGGTGCTTCAGCGCCATCACAAGCCTATGATTGAGCCATGAGTAACTAATGACATACAGATATCAAGTAGGTGGAAGTCTTGGAATTGATACTCCAAGCTATGTAAAACGCAAAGCTGATGAGGAACTATATCAAGCATTAAAAGCGGGTGAGTTTTGTTATGTCCTCAACACTCGGCAAATGGGCAAATCCTCAATCATGGTGAGGACTCGTCATCTGCTACAACAACAAGGATACCGCTGTACGACTGTAGATGTGTCCTGTGTAGGCGGCGAAAATATCACGCCACTCCAGTGGTACAAAGGCGTTGTGAGTGAATTGTGGCGGGGGTTTAGCTTATTAGAAAAAGTGAATTTAAAATCCTGGTGGCGCGACGAACAAGGTATCTCGCTGCTTCAGCTTGTGAATCGTTTTATTGAAGATATCTTGTTAATTCAGTTTCCCCAAGATAATATTGTTATATTTATTGATGAAATTGATAGTATTCTCAGCTTAGATTTTGCCGTTGATGATTTCTTTGCCCTCATACGGTCTTGCTACAATCGCAGAGCTATCAATCCACACTACAATCGCCTCACGTTTGCAATTTTTGGAGTCGCCACACCCAGCGATTTAATTGCAGATAAAAATCGTACACCTTTTAATATTGGTACAGGGATAGAACTACACGGATTTCAATTAGATGAAGCACAGCCGCTCATTCAGGGATTAAAGGACACAGTTAGTAACCCGGAAGCTATTCTCAAAGAAATATTAGCTTGGACAGGTGGACAACCATTTCTCACTCAGAAGCTTTGTCAACTTTGCCTAAATTCCTCAAACAAAGCAATCAAGAGTTCGATCAACGAAATTAATACTCTGCCTAATACTGCAAGCAATGAGGAATATTGGCTCAACCAGTTGGTGCATAAACACATCATTGATAACTGGGAATCGCAGGATGAACCACAGCATTTGCGGACGATAAGCAACCGGATTCTGAGAAATGAAAAACGTGCTGCGAGAATACTCGGTATTTATCAGAGTCTTTTGCAAGGTGTGTTCGTCAAAGCCGATGACTCGCGTCAGCAAATCGAACTGTTGTTATCAGGTTTGGTGGTGAAAAACCAGGGTTATTTGCAGGTGACAAACCGCATTTATCAGGAAGTTTTTAACACCAAATGGGTGGAAAAACAATTCAGAAACCTGCGTCCCTACTCCCAAACCTTTGATGCTTGGGTTGCCTCAAAACAAACTGATGAATCGCGACTACTGCGCGGACTTGCCTTAAGAGATGCCCAAGCTTGGGTGCAGGGCAAAAGTCTGACTGACTTGGATTATCAGTTTCTTACCGCCAGTCAAGAATTAGAGAAACGCGAAACCCAAAAAGCTTTGGAAGCTGAAAAACAAGCGGCTTTGCTCTTAGCTCAAGCTAATTACACTTTAACGGTAGCGCAACAAAAAGCCCAACAAACCATCAAACAAGCGAAGCTTGGGTTAGGCATAACTTCAGTAGTAGCGTTCTGTCTATTAGGAATCGCAGGATTGTTGGCGCAGCAAGCAGCATCTCAAAAACAACGGGCAACGGAATACGAAATCACTGCCTTAGTAAACCATTCAGAAGCATTGTTTAACACAAATCATAAGCTAGATGCCTTAATAGCAAGTCTGAAAGCTAGCATCAAACTTAAACAAACTCCTCAAGTCTGGGCTAATACCAAACTTCGGGCGAAGGTAGAGACGAGACTCCAACAAACCCTCTACTGGGTAAGAGAACACAATCGTTTAGAAGGACATGATGGAGTCGTCAGGAGTGTCAGGTTTAACCCGGATGGTAAAATCATAGCTAGTGCCAGTCGGGATAACACCATCAAACTTTGGCGTCTGGATGGCACAATAATGCAAACTCTTGTCGGGCATAATGATGAAGTCACCAGCTTAGCTTGGAGTCCCGACGGTAAAATGATAGCCAGTGCCAGTCGGGACAAGACCATTAAACTCTGGCGTCTTGATGGTACAATAGTGCAAACTCTTGTCGGGCATAATGATGAAGTCACCAGTGTAGCTTGGAGTCCCGACGGCAAGATAATTGTAAGTGGCTGTGTTGACAATACAGTCAAACTTTGGAGTCTTGAAAACAAAGCGTCTGGGCAGGAGTTTGGCACAAGAGTGCAAACGCTCAAAGGACATGGCGGATGGGTTACTAGTGTAGCTTGGAGTCCTGACGGCAAAATGATTGCTAGCGCCAGTCGGGACAGAACTGTCAAACTTTGGAGTCGCGAGGGTAAAGAACTACAAACTCTCAAAGGACATAACCACACAGTTATGAGTGTTAGTTTCAGTCCTGATAATGATATCTTGGCGACTGCTAGTTGGGACAAAACAATTAGACTTTGGAGTCGAAAGAATCAAACTAGCTTTAAAACCCGTCCTGATAAAATCCTCCAAGGGCATGACAAAGGAATTATCAGTGTCAGTTTCAGCCCTGACGGAAAAATTGCTACTGCCAGTGCAGATAATACGGTGAAACTTTGGAGTCGAGATGGCAGAGAAATTCAGACCTTCAAAGGGCATAATGACCAGGTGATGAGCGTGAGTTTTAGCCCTGATAGCAAAACTCTTGTGACTGGATCTCAGGATAAAACGGTTAGGCTTTGGAATCTAGAGGGTAAGTATCTCAACGTTTTGTCGGTGCATAAGGACTGGGTGATGAGCGTTAGTTTTAGTCCAGATGGCAAAGCCCTCGCCACTGCCTCTCAAGACAAAACAGCTAAACTTGTATCGCCTGACGGTTTAGCTGTTAAAATCCTTAAGGGACATACTCATGTAGTCAACAGTGTAGCTTGGAGTCCTGACGGTAAAACGGTTGCTACTGCTAGTTGGGATGGAACAGTTAAGCTCTGGAGTCAAGATGGGCAACAACTGCAGACGCTTAAAGGACACAAGGGTGGGGTACTAAGTGTCAGCTTTAGTCCGGATGGCAAAATGATCGCGACAGGTTCTCAGGACAAAACCGTGAAATTGTGGAGTCGGGATGGGCAAGAGTTGCTCACGCTCAAAGGGCATAGCGATCGCATTTGGAGCGTCGCTTGGAGTCCTGATAGCAAGTTAGTTGCCTCTGCCAGTCCTGACAATACTGTTAAAATATGGAACCTTAATGGTACCGTATTGCACACGCTGCGAGGACATGACAATCAAGTGATGAGTGTCGCTTGGAGTCCAAATGGCAAAATGATCGCGACAGCTTCTCGCGACAAAACCGTGAAACTGTGGAGTCGGGATGGGCAAGAGTTGCTCACGCTCAAAGGGCATGGCGATTCGGTTTGGAGTGTCGCTTGGAGCCCTGATAGCAAGTTAGTTGCCTCAGCTAGTGCTGACGACACTGTTAAATTATGGAACCTTAATGGTACCGAAGCGCAAACGCTGATTGGACATAACTTTCAAGTAAGGGCAGTCAGCTTCAGCCGTAACGGGCTTGTGCTTGCCTCATCTGATACTACCGGAAAAGTGATTTTGTGGAACTTGGAGCGAGATTTGCAGCGCGAGGCTTTGGTGGCGTATGGTTGTGATTGGGTGCGCGATTATCTACGGACGAATGCAGAGGTCACAGAGGAAGATAGGCATCTGTGTGATAAGTATCGCTGATAAGAGTGTGTCCAATTTTTCTTAGAACCTAAAGAAAATCCAAAGAAAAAATAGCTATTGTTCTGTCTTCGGGGAGACATACGCTAGTCTGGGCATAGCCACTATAAGAGACGGAAGTCTTGAGGAAAAATTATGACTGCCACTCTATCTACACCAGGTTTTATCGAGTCCCAGCTCGGCAAAGAAGCAGAAGACTTGCTCACCTATAAGGCAAAAGTTTCCAAGGATTTGCTACATCTACCAGGACCCGACTTTGTGGATCGAGTCTGGTTGAATAGCGATCGCAATCCCCAAGTTTTGCGCAATCTCCAAACACTTTACTCTACCGGACGGCTGGCAAATACTGGGTATTTATCTATTCTCCCTGTAGACCAAGGGATTGAACACTCAGCGGGTGCGTCTTTTGCACCCAACCCCATTTACTTTGACCCAGAAAATATTGTCAAGCTGGCAATAGCAGCCGAGTGCAACGCTGTTGCTACGACTTTAGGAGTCTTGGGTTCAGTTTCGCGTAAATATGCCCACAAAATCCCTTTCATAGTCAAACTCAACCACAACGAACTGCTGACTTACCCCAATCAATTTGACCAGGTTTTGTTTGCCGATGTCGAACAAGCTTGGAACTTGGGTGCTGCTGCGGTGGGTGCGACAATTTATTTTGGCTCAGAACAGTCCACCCGGCAAATTCAGGAAATCAGCCAAGCCTTCAAACACGCTCATGAACTGGGGCTGACGACTATTCTTTGGTGCTATTTGCGTAACAACGCTTTCAAACAAGACAAAGACTATCACCTTGCAGGTGACCTTACGGGACAGGCGAATCATCTTGGTGTAACAATTGAAGCAGACATCATCAAACAAAAATTGCCTGAGATTAACAACGGCTACGGAGCAGTAGCCAAAGCGACTGGTCACAGTTACGGTAAAACCAATGAGCGGGTTTATACAGACCTAACAACAGACCACCCAATTGATTTAACTCGTTACCAAGTACTCAATTGCTACTGTGGACGTGCAGGGTTGATTAACTCTGGTGGGGCGTCAGGAAAAAATGACTTTGCAGAAGCCATTCGCACTGCTGTAATTAACAAACGTGCTGGTGGAACAGGATTAATTTCTGGGCGCAAAACATTCCAGCGTCCTTTTGAGGAAGGAGTGAAGCTGTTCCACGCGATTCAAGATGTTTACTTGTCTAGTGAGGTCACAATAGCTTAAGCGGCGTTGCTGAATTTAGGGATGATTCTTGTGGGGTAGGCATCCTGCCTGCCCAAAAAATTCAAGGGACGGGCAAGATGCCCCGAAGTTCTGAGCCTTCACCCGGTGGGAGCTAACGCGGTTTGGAGGAGACCGATCCTCAGACTTCTCTCCATCCCACAAAAACACAAAATTCATCCTGCAAATATGCAACGTCGCCTAAGCTGATCCCCAAACTCCACCCCTCAGTAGGGGCGCAGAGCATGCTGTGCCCCTACAAGCTACATGTATTGCACTCAATTGAAAACACCTATAGAATCTATCAAGGAACTTGAAGACGCATTAGTTGCACATTGCCAAGTCTTGCTAAAACATAAAGGTTTTATAGCTGTCGCCATAAAGGTTAGGACAGATTTAATGGCTGAAACGACCACGTACTAGTAATAAACCTTCTGCCCACCCTTCGGGAAGAGCTTCGCCCTACAGCATAGCAGCATAGCTGCCTTTTGCCATATCAGTAGATTAACCTGTTACCACTGGTGGCCGAAGACTGCCATATACGATAACTAATTACCCGGATTTCATATAACGTATATTTCCCGATATTTTCACCAATAGGAGATTACTGGAGGTTATCAACAAAAACTGGGGACAAGTGGGGACAGTGGGGACAATTTTTCAACCTTCCCTAGTGAAAAAGAGACGTTACTATATAAGCTGAGCTTATTTTATAAAATTATTTTATACTATGGCGGTTCAAACGATGACTCTATTACTAAAGAAGCGTCCCCATTGTCCCTAGGAAAGGACGAAATTATTGAGACACAAAGCAAAGAGGGTGGGGACAACTGGGGACAAGTTGTCCCCGCTTCTAAGCTTGAAGTTGGTGAAAGTATTGATAGCAGGTCATTAGAGAGTGTCGCCGCTTCTGTCCCCAGTTGTCCCCAAGCGATCGCCCCAAGAAAGCAGTCGTCATATTGCCAGCTATTAGATATGATGATGAGCGCGTAGCGCGATATTCACGTAGCCAGGGGAGTGTCAATTGGGTATATTGGGGAGTTTAATTAAAACACTTCTTGAAACGATAAGCAACAGATAATGCTAGTCTCACGTCTGCATAGATTTTTTACTGCTTCGATAGACAAACCATCTGCTTCTGAACACTTTAGAACCTCTACATCAGTTATATTTTGGTTTGGTCTGAGCCTATCGTTTGCAATTTTTTATGGTATTTTAGGGCTTCTGAAAGCTGTCAGACATGAATACGCTGTCCAGGATGATGCGCGGGAGTATGTGTTTTGGATGCAGCGGTTTATAGATCCAGAACTACTGCCTCATGATTTGATTGCAGATTACTTTAAATCCATCACACCGCCTGGATTTGCTACTGTTTACCAGTTGATGGCAAGTCTAGATATTAATCCACTTTTACTCAGTAAAATCTTACCAATCGTATTGAGCTTGATTGCCACCGCCTACTGTTTTGGCGTTTCCCTCCAGATTTTTCCAGTGCCCATGGCTGGATTTATCGCTACATTCCTCCTAAATCAAAGCCTTTGGTTCCAAGATGACTTGGTTTCTGCCACACCTAGATCTTTTGTATATCCATTGTTTTTAGCATTTTTGTACTATATGCTACGTAGATCTTGGCTAGCTGTGTGCGTAACACTCGTTCTGCAAGGGCTTATTTATCCTGTACTTATATTTATTTCAGAAGGAATTTTGTTCCTACGGTTATGGGACTGGAAGCGTTGTACACCCCGGCTTAAGCACAAGCAGAGTAGCTTATTGTTGTGTGTAGCTGTCTTGGGGCTAGGCTTTCTCGCAATGCTGCCCTATGCCTTAGCTTCCTCTGAGTTTAATCCACTTGTCACCGCTACACAAGCCAAAGCAATGCCGGAGTTCTGGCCGGGAGGACGACATCCTTTTTTTGACGACAACTCTTGGAAGTTTTGGCTAATTGGACAACATAGTGGTATACTACCGCCGTTATTACCTCCTTTGATTTGGGTTGGGTTGTTCTTGCCAATAGTGCTGCAAAATTTGTCTTGCTTCCCATTGGTTAAGCAGGTCAAAAGTGAGGTTACAGTTTTATCTCAAATCGTGTTGGTATCCTTATGTCTATTTTTTGCTGCTCATGCTTTGCTACTAAAACTGTTTTTTCCTACCCGATATACAGGTCATACTTTGCGAATTGTTATGGCGCTTGCTGCTGGAATAATGTTGACCCTAATACTGGATGCACTGTTTCGGGCTTGTGAGCAAATGACAGAATCCAGTCTCCGAAGAAAAAGATTCTGGATATTAGTATTAATGGTAACATTAGGAGCGACGCTCGTGCTGTTCCCTAATTTTTCAAAAGCGTTTCCAAGAACGAATTATAGAGTGTCTAACGAGTCAGCTTTGTATAAATTTTTTCAGAGGCAACCTAAAAACATTCTTATTGCTACCCTGTCTGATGAAGCAAATAATATCCCGACGTTTGCGCAACGATCTATTTTAATCGGTAAAGAATACGCACTTCCCTTCCATCTAGGCTACTACCGCCAGATTCACCAACGAAGTATCGATTTGATTCATGCTCAGTACAGTCAGGACTTATTAGCAGCACAACAGTTGATTCAGAAGTATGGGATAACTTTCTGGTTGTTGGATCGCGTAGCGTTTACACCTGATTATTTAAGCGGCAAAAGCTGGCTTAGAAGTTTTCAGCCAGCGTTTACAGAGGCTTTAACCAGCTTGGAACAGGGAACAGTTCCGGCACTAGTAATGCTAACAAAACGCTGTTCTGTGTTCGAGACTAAGAGTATGGTTGTGCTGGAAGCAGACTGTATTACTCATGCACTACAGCAATAACTACCAATTCTTGTGATTGTCATAGTGATAAGCTTTCACCTACCCAGCGGAATCGCGAGGCGTAACTTTCTGCACGGCTGCTAATTTCACCCCTCGATGGCAAATTTGCCTTCTAATCGTTCTGGTAAACCAAGAGCAGAAGCATATGGAAATCCAACGACTGCATCTTCAGCAAATAAATTTACCCAAGCTTGAACATCCTTTCCAATCAGTGCGAGATGATCAGCAAAAACTTAAGCAGCCGTATATTGCTCTTTTGTTTCACCTAGAAATTGCATCGCTTTTTGTTGCAGTTGTTTTATTTGTGCAGGTGAAATTTCTAACTCTGAATAGACCAAACTAAAAAACATCTGATCGCCCAAAGTAGTCACGCCGGCCATACGATCGCAATCAATGTGCGAATTTTAACTATTGATGTTGCTCATGTTTTTTGAGAGACTGCTTAGGATAGAATAACTTTTTGGACAAAAGTTAGAGCAAACTGCTGTAACTGGTTTAATAAAAGGATGAGTGGGTCTAGTTTGCTTGTCTACCCACTTTATACAGCAGTTTGGGGTTCGCTACTTTCCCTTGCTAATTTCCCTATATGGAGACTTTACGTCATGGCAGAACTTGATCATGGTACACTCACCGATACCACCTGGCCCAGTCTGCCCGTTACAGAATGGCAAGATACGTATGCAACACTACATATGTGGACTCAGATTATCGGCAAGATTCGGCTGGTGCTGGCTGCCAAACTTAACCATTGGTGGCACTCTACTCTGTATGTAACACCGCGTGGTCTAACAACCTCTTCAATTCCCTACGGAACACGCACCTTTGAGATTAGCTTTGACTTTCTGGAACACCATCTACAAATCCAGACCAATGATGGCATCACTCGAAGAATCGCGCTTGTTTCTCGCTCCGTAGCAGACTTTTACCAGAATGTTATGAATGTACTAGGCGAGATTGGCATTTCCGTTCGGATTTGGACAATGCCGCAAGAAGTCGCACAGCCAATCCCCTTTGAGCAAGATTACAAACATGCAACTTACGATCCAGAGTATGCACAGCGGTTATGGCGTATTCTTGTGCAAGTAGACCGGGTGATGACAGAATTCCGCTCGCGTTTTCTTGGTAAATCCAGCCCCGTGCATTTTTTTTGGGGCAGCTTTGACCTTGCCGTGACCCGTTTTTCTGGGCATCGCGCCCCAGAGCATCCGGGTGGGGTTCCTAATATGGCGGATTGGGTAACGCGAGAGGCTTACTCGCATCAGGTAAGCAGCTGTGGCTTCTGGCCTGGTGGCGGGGCAGTGGAAGAACCTGTTTTTTACTCCTACGCCTACCCTGAACCGGAGGGATTCCGAGTCTACCCCGTCCACCCAAAGGAGGCGTTCTACAATTTGCAGATGCAAGAGTTCATCCTGCCGTATGAAGCAGTGCGACGGGCTGATGATCCGGATGCAGTACTGCTCGCCTTTTTGCAAAGCACTTACGATGCAGCTGCTAAGCGAGGAAATTGGGACCAAGCAGCGTTGGAACGCACCTCAATCTGACCGACAATCGAAGGGCGCAAGCCCCTAAATTCATTTATGGGGATAAGCCCGTAGGGGATTTTAATCCCCGTCTAATTTTTGCGCCCACTGCTCGATAAGTTCACTAACACTCACTCCCTGTTTTTTGGCATATATCTGCAATTTCATCCAAGAACTCGGAGTGATTATGATATTATGCCTAGTTTTTAACTCATTGTAAAACACTGGTTGATTTTTTATTCTTTTTTTTCCTTTACCTGTTGCCATTTTCAGTAAGTGTGGATATACTAGCCATAAGTTAACAAATAAGAGGAGGTGGTTCAAGAGTGTTGGTATTGGAGTACAAAGCGGTAGTCAAGAAGTCGCAAGCAACAGCAATAAATGAAGCTATTCGTACAAGTCAGTTTGTGCGAAACAAGGTGCTGAGATACTGGATGGACAACCGTGGTGTAGGCAAAAAAGAACTGTACCAATACAACACTCGATTGCGCGCAGAATTTGAATTTGTCAAAAACCTAAACAGCCATGCAACTCAAGCATCCGTTGAGAATGTAGAGCGAGCTATTTCACGGTTTTTCGACAATTGTAAAAAGAATAAGCCGGGTAAAAAGGGCTATCCACGTTTTAAAAAGGATGCTCGTTGTGTTGAGTACAAAACCTCAGGATGGAAGCTGCACCCAACCAAGCGTCGGATTACCTTCTTAGACAAAAAAGGTATTGGTACCTTGCGGCTTTTGGGTAAGTGGGATATCCATACATATCCAATTGAGTTAATTAAACGAGTTCGGATTGTGCGTAGGGCTGATGGCTACTATGTTCAATTCTGCGTAAAAGTGGATATAACTCCTGAGCCGAGAATCGCGGATGGGGAGATTGGCTTAGATGTCGGTTTGGAATAC